>DASQTT010000191.1:0-8952 GCA_035641735.1 Actinomycetota bacterium
GTCGTAGATCGTCTTGTGCGCCCGGCCGTCCAGGAAGATCGCGCCGGCCCCGGCCAGCACCGGGATCACCGACATGTGGATGTGCGTGATCGTCGGCAGCAGCAGCGTGTCCTCGCCGCCGACCAGCTCGGTGACCTTCGCCTCGATCTCCTCGTAGAGGATCGGGCTTCCCAGGAGCCGTGACCACGACGGGTGCGTGCCCCAGCGCGCCAGGTACTCGGGGACCGCGGCCAGGATCTCCGGCTCGAGGTCGAATCCGAGGTAGTTGCAAGACGCGAAGTCGAACAGCCACCGGTCGCCGATCCGGATCCGCCGGCCGTCCTGCTCGTCGATCACGGCGTCGAGCATCGGATGCGACCGCTTGAGCCTCGCCAGGTCGGCGACCGTCTCCATCCAACGCTCGAGCCAGCCGTCCGTGTCGCGACGGAGGGGCTGGGGGCCGATCGGGCCGGACACCACCGAGTCCGTGGCCCGCCTCCGAGGGCGGTCCGACCGGTGACGAGCGGAGATCGGCACCTCCGGGGCGCCATCAACCAGCGACATGCCTCCCTATCGGCCAGATGGGTGAGGCGCTTGAGGCTCCGGGCCCCGACGGCCCTCAGGCACGGCGCCGCGCTCCACGTCCCGGACGGTGTCCCCCATTCAGCGGATGCGGCGGAGCGGGCGCGGCGCGCGTCCCTGGAATCGCGTAGGCTGAACAGATGAGAGAGACGAGCGTCTACCGCACCGCGTCGGGGATGATCTTCCGCGTTTCACAGGGCGGCGAAGGGCACCTCGCCGTCGAAACGCTGGACAAGGACACCGGGTGGATCCCGGCGCAGCTGGGGATGATCGGCCTCCGTATCGCCCCGACCACCGTGCGGCTCACCGCCCGGCAGGTACTGGCCCTCCCGAACTAGCTCCGCTCGGAACCCGCGTTCACGACGCCTCGCGCGCCGGCAGCGTCCCGATCAGCGTCGTCCCCGCGCCCGGCGTCGACCGCACCTCGAGCTCGCCGTCCAGGGCCGACAGCCGGTCCGCGATCCCCTGGAGCCCGGTGCCGTAGGAGCTCACCGCCGGATCGAAGCCCGCGCCGTCGTCGATCACCTCGAAGCGGAGCCGCCCGTCCCCGTCGGAGAGCCGCACCGTCGCGCGCGAGGCCGAGGCGTACTTCGCGACGTTCTGCAGCGCTTCCAGGCACGAGAAGTAGACCGCGGCCTCGGCCTCCCGCGCGTACCGACCCACCCCGGCGGCCTCGATCTCGACCGGCACGGCCGACTTCCTCGCTTGTGACTCCAGCGCCGCTACGAGACCTCGGTCCGCGAGCAGCGGTGGATAGATCCCGCGGGCCAGGTCCCGGAGCTCTTCGAGGGCGCCGGTCGCATCGGCCTGGAGCTGTGAGGCGACGGTCTTCGCCTGCGAGGGATCCCGGTCGACGAGCCGCTCGAGCAGCCCCAGCTTCACGTTGAGCGCCACCAGCTGCTGCTGCGCGCCGTCGTGCAGGTTGCGTTCCAGCCGCCGCCGTTCCTCGTCCTGGGCCGTGACCAGCCGCTGGCGTGATGTCCTGAGCTCCTCGATCGTCGAGAGCAGGTCCTCCGTGAGCGCCGCGTTCCGCAACACGAGCCCGGCCTGGGCGGCCAGGTCGACGACCAGCTTCTGCTCGGTCGCCCGGAGCGACTCGCCGGGCCGCTTCTCGATCGACAGCGCGCCGAGCAGCTCGCCGTGGTGACGGACCGGCTCGAACATCGAGGCCGCGTCGACGACGCCCTCCTCCGACGCGGGCGCGGGCCGCGGCGGTCGCCGTTGGGCGTCCACCGGCCACGTCGCTTCGACCCGGAGCTCCTCACCGACGCGGACCCAGACGTCGGACCGCGCCGCGCCGGTGCCCTCGCCGAGGGCTCTCGCCATCCGCGGGAGCAGCTCCTCGTTCGCGTAGGTGCGACCGACCCGCTCGGAGAACTCCGAAAGGACCTCGTACGGCGTCGCGCGCTTCCCGTAGACCAAGCGGTCGGCCAGGTGCTGCGCCCGTCGCCTGACCGGCTGGAACGCGAGCGCGACGACCGCCGCCGCGGCGGCCGAGAGCAGTGGGCTCGTCCGACCGCCCACGAGCGTCCCCACCCCGACGACGATCCCTGCGTACACGATCGTGATGAACACGGCGAGCGCGCCGAACAGCACCGCGCGGTTGATCACGACGTCGAGGTCGAAGAGCCGGTAGCGGAGGATCGAGACGCCGATCGCGATCGGGATCAATCCGAACGACATGATCGAGATGTTCTGAAGGAGGATCCACTCCCTCCCCCACGCCAGGAACAGGGCGGCGATGTACAGGACCGCGACGATCGCCGCCGCGGTGACGAGCCAGCGGAGCTGCAGCCGCTCGATCCCCGTCGACCGCCGGAAGCGCAAGACCAGGGCCAGGAGCGATCCCGCAACGCCGATCGGGATCGTGACGATCACCGCGAGGACGGGTTCGAGGATCGGCCGGAGCGCCTCGATGCCGAGCGGATTCTGAACACCGGGATACCCGGCCTCCACCATCTCGCCCGGCGAGAACAGGATGAAGAACGCGATCACGGTGAACGACATCGCCATGAACCACGCGAACCACCGCCAACGCCGTGAAGGCAGGTGGCCGTCGGGGAAGAGCAGCAGCAGGAACGTGGCGGGGAGCACGACGATCGGGATCCACGACGGTCCGTTCACCGCGGCGGCGATGGCCCCACCCGTCGGATCGGCTCCGGTGTTGATCGCGTACCCCGCGTAGGAGTCCGCGAACGCGGTCAGCCCGAAGACGACGCCGATACCGAGGAGCATCCACCCGATGTTGTTCTCAGGGCGTCTCGTCGCGATCAGGTACCCGATGATCGGGAACGTGGAGAACGTGATCACGAAGGAGAGATCGTTGAAGAGGTCACTGCCGAGGTAGGAAGTCTCGAGCGCGCGAGCTTCGAGGTACTCGAACCAGAGCCCGCCCACGATCCCGGCAACCATCAGTAGACCCCCGACCCGCGCGAGCGAGCGCACGCGTGTCGACCCGGTGGCCTCGGGAACGGCGTTCGCGGTCTCCGCGAGGCTGTCTTCGGCGCTCACGGGCGCATGTTCGCACCTCCCGGACGCGGAGCCCAGGGGCGCCGACCCGTGGACTCAGGGTGGTGCCAGCCTCCCGGCCGCCCCGCGGGAGCCCGCCCAGCGAGAACTCGCCCTCAGTTGCAAAAGGTCGGCCCTCCTCGATCGAGCACGGATCCGTCGATCCCGACGAACTCCCACGAATAGGAGCGCTCCCCGAGGGCGAGCCGCAGGACGCCGAAGTGACGCGCGGATCCAGCCTGGAAGTTCGAGAGCCTCTCCTCGCGCAGGGCGTAGAGGCTCCTGCCGCCGGTTCCCACGATGAACTCGCGGATCCCGCGCGCGCTGGCGCGTCCCGAGGGATCCTGTTTCGCGTACCGCTGGTAGTTGTGCTCGTGGCCGTTCAGCACGATGTCGGCGCCGGCCGAGTACAGGTCCTGCCAGAACCCGCGCACGACCGCGAGGGCGTCCTCGTCGTGCACGGTCCCGGAGTTGAAGGCCGGGTGGTGCCAGAACGCGAGGGTGCACTCCTCGTTCGTCCGCTCGAGGTCGCGCTCGAGGAACCGATCCTGCGCCGAGCCCTCGAGGCACGAGAAGCAGTTCGAGTCGAGCGAGACGAGGTGCCACGCCCCCACGTTGAAGCTGTAGAACGCGTGTCCGGCGCCGCCGGTCGGCCGGCCCTTCGATCGCCAGTACGCGAAGTACCCCTCGGCGCCCGGCGTCCCGTATTCGTGGTTGCCGGGGGTCGGGTAGGTGACGTCGGCGAACCGGCCCCACGTCGGGTCGTAGAACAGCTCGAACGCACCGAGTCGTCCGTCGTCGTACTGCAGATCCCCGAGGACGAGCACGGCATCGGCCGGGCGCACGAGCCTCGCGGTTGCCCGGTGCTGGCACTCGCGCGGGTCGCGTCCGAAGAATCCCGACGCCGTCGTGTCGCAGACGATGTCCCCGGCGGCGACGACGATCGTTTCGTCTTCGAGCTCTTCGTCCGGCGTGGGGGACGGCTCCTGCGTCGCCGACGGTGAGGTCCGAGCGGACGTCCCCGATGGAGAAGTCGGGGTCGATGGATCGGGCCGCCCGGCGGGCGCCCTGCACGCCGTTCCGATCGCCACCGCGACGATCGCGATCGCGACGGCCCCGATCCTCATCGCGCGTCCGTCGGCCGCGCGCCGCTCAGCCGCTCCGCCACTCGACCCATCCTTCCCGCTCGAGGAGCAACGAGATCGCCGTGCCGAGGACGAGCGACCAGAAGAACGGTCCCAAGCCGAACAGCGTCATGTCGGAGAGCGCGATCGCGAACGCGAAGAGCGGTCCCAGGGTCAGTGGGCCGCGGGCGATCTCCTTGATCGAGACGACGAGCGCCCCGACGAGCGCCAGCCCGGCCATCGATAGCAGCAGGACCGACGGCACCAGGCCCGCCAGATCCGCCGCGGTGCTCGCGAACAGCGCGATCCCCAGTCCGGCGACCACCGGCAGGTACGTCGACCGGTACCGGATCGAGTGATCCCCCGCGCCCGGCCCGGCGGTGAGCAGGACCGGAGGGAGCGCCAGCGACACGACGATCGGACCGAGGAAGGAGCCGGCGATCGTGCCGGCGCCGCTCACGACGTTGACGAGCCGCTCCGGCGGGTCGAATCCCTGGCCCCGCATGAAGATCACCGACGGGATGTTCGACGGCACGGTCATCAGCGCCACCAGCACCGGCGTGGCGGTGGCGATCGCCGCCCAGGAGAACTCGGGCCGGATCAGGTCGAGCTCGGGCAGCGAGAACGACGTGGGGAACGCACCCAGCTGCCCCGTGATCGCCGCGACCAGCAGTCCGGCGAGGAACGCCGGGAGGATCGCTGGGATCCGGTCCCCGAGGACGCGCTGGCTCACGAGGAACGCGAGGAGCGCCGCTCCCACCATCAGCGGCACCTCCGTCGGGACCGCGATCCCTTCGGTCGTGGTGCTCAGCGCGGAGAAGACGTTCACGACGAACGGCATCACGGCACCGGCGATCAGGCCCTGCACGATCGGCGCCGGGATCCACGCGGCGATCCGGCCGGTGAGCCCGATCAGGGCGGTGAGGAGCAGGATCGCGCCGGCCAGCATGGAGGCGCCGGCGAGCGCCGCGAAGCTGATCCGGTCCCCCAGAGAGACGAAGAAGATGATCGCGAAGATGTTCCCGGTCAGCAGCAACGGCTGCCGGAAGCGGATCGTCATCGCGAGCGCGAGGATCGTCGGCCATCCGTAGAGGAGCGCGATCCAGGCACTGGTCCGTTCGGGAGACAGGTTCAGTCCGCTCGGGCCGGCGGCCGTCAGGACGATCCCGAGCACCGCGAAATACACGATCACGACCGGGATCGCCGCGGTCAGCGCCGGCAGCGTCCGCCGAAGCTCCGCTCGTGCCCCAGCCGACGTCCCGCGAGCCATCGGCGCCTATCGTCCCAGCTCGACTGATAGACTGAGGGTTCCACCATCGGTGGGACCGCCCAAGACGGGACGCATCCGCGAAGACCTCGCGACCTTGCCTTCTCCGGTTCCTTGAGATCGAGGAGGCAGCAATGGTCCACTGGCCGAAGACCGTCTACGGGAACGTCATCTTGCTCATGCTCACGGCCGCCGTCGCTCCGGCTCTCGTGTGGGCAGCCGTTTCCCTCTCAGGCCCCCTGGTCTGGGCCACCCTCGCCGTCGTCGCGGTCGCGGGCGTCGCGCTGTACATCCGGCGCCGCAGGATCGAAGCGGCTCGAGAGCGGGCGTGGGTCGGCTCGTTCTCCTTCGGGGACGCGGTCGATCAGATGCGCGCGCGGGAAGCCGTCTAGGGCGCCGCCACTCGAGCTGATCGATGCAGCGGCTGCGTGTGGTTCCAGCCGCCATCGCCTAGCCGGTGCCGAGGCCTTCCTCGTCGTGAACGGAAGAACGATCAGGCTCACCGAGCGACGTCTCCTCGTGCATGACGTGATGGCCCGCAGCGGTACCCGAAGCAGCTCGCCGTCGGCGAGCACCATGTAGGTTCCCGCCTGCTGATCCAGATACGCGATCGTTCCCGTCACCCTGCGCACGTACCGCCCCGCGACGCGAGCTCGAAGGACGTCTTCCCCATCGGCCCTCGGGGGCGCGCGGCGGCCCGGACGTCCTCGGCCGGACGCGGCGGTGGCTCAGGGCGCGACGTCTCCGTCGTCGCTGCCGCGATCGGGGCCGGCGTCGTGGTCGCGGCCGCGATCGAGCCGCCGATGGGCGGCTACGTCGCCCGCTTCGGCTGAGCGAAAGGGTCGCTAGGACCCGATCTCCTCGAAGGGCGGCGGTTCCTTCGCGAATTCCGCGTAGTGCTCCGCCAGATGCAGGTAGACACCTTTGCGGTCGGACTCCGGGAAGTCGACGCCGCCGCGAGCACCCGCCAGCACCTGCATCGCAGAGCGGACGCCCGCCCAGACGACCTTCGAGCGGCCGTCGATCAGCTCATGATGCGGGAGCTTGTACGCCTGCTTCTCCTGCGGCGGATCGTGCTCGGGGTCCGCGCTCGCGTCGTACCAGGCGTGAGCGTTCCTGAACGCCTGCCATCCCCCGTGCTCGATGATCGCGTTCCCCTTGTCGGCCTCGTCCTTCCCGTGCCAGCTCCACTCACGGTCCTCGGGAGCCTTGGGCGAGGTGTGGGGTTCGACGACTCGTCCCATCGAACATCACCTCCGTCCTGCCCCTACCCAGTCGTCCTCCTGAGAAACGAGGCCACTTCAACCGGCGGTTCCCGTTGTCTCGGGATGGATCGGGGCGGTGAAGGCTGGGTCCCCCGAGCGGGTTCCGCAGATTTCGGTAGGCCTACCAGTGGGGTTGCAGCCATCCGCCCGAGCCCGGAAGCTGGTGCGACCGAGACCGAACGCTGAGGAGGTGTGATGCGCACCCGAACGCTCGTCGTCGCGGGGACGGGAGCCGCCGCCGCCGCGTACCTGTTCGATCCCCGGCGAGGGAGGGCGCGGCGCGACCGGGTCCGTAACTCGCTCCGCTCGATCGCTGAGGTACGGGGCGTCGACCCGACCGATCCACTGCCGGAGAACCTCGCTCCGGGACGGTCGGTTCAACCCGAGACGGTACCGGACATCCGTGTGATCCCCGACGTGACTCCCCAGCCGTCGGCGACCCTGCCGACGTCGTTCGCGAGCGCGCCGCCCCCCAGCGACGAACCGACGTTCTCCCCACCGCCAGCAGCCTCCGCCGACGACGCCGCGATCGTTCGCGACGTCAGGACGCGGCTGGAGGAGCGGCACGATCTCGGGACCGAAGAGCTCGTGGTCGACGTGGTGAACGGAGTGGCCTACCTCTCCGGCACCCTTCACGACCGCCAAACGTTCGGCGAGGTGGTCGACCTGACGGGCGAGGTCCCCGGAGTTCGCAGGGTTCAGAGCCTGCTCCACCTGCCCGACAGCGAATCCATCTCGAGGGTCCTGTCAGGTCGCCGAGCCAACGAGGATCGCTGAGGCGACGCTCGCCGGAGCGCCGCGGATCCATTCAGATATTCCGGCGGCTTCGGCCAGTCGTCGCTCGGTGCGCGGTGTCGGAGGGGTCCGCAGGCTCAGGTTCATGGATCAGCTCGGGGATCCGCACCGGTTTCGGGTCGTGCTCGGCGAGTTCCGTGCCGATCACATGGTCGAACAGTCCCGGGTCGCTGGGCTCGATCACCACCGCCCGGATCTTGTCCGATCGATCGAACGAGAAGGTGAGATGGAGGGTCATCCCGACGCGATGCTTCAGGCCGACGATCATGACGTCGCGATGTGCCGTCATCCGATCCGATCCGTGAGCGAACCTGATCGGCTCGGCGGTGCACGTGACGTAGCGGCCTAGCTGCATCACGACACGAGCCACCGCCTCGGGGCCACGGTGCGCACCGGAGATCGGGGACGATCCCGCGAGCGTCAGCTCGACGTCATCGCATACGAGCCGCAGGAGCGTTTCGAGGTCGCGCTGAACGAAGGCGACAGCCGCATGCGCGAAGACGCCTTCCCGGACCTCATCCCCCATGGGTGAGACGTCGGCATCCGGAGCTTCGAAGCTTGAGCCCGGGAAGCCCCCTCGATCGCCTCGACGCTGCGATCTACGGGCGCCGGCGCGGGCGGCGGCCGGATCGCCGGCGCTGGGCGGGCGGCGCGGGCCGATGCGTGTCGAGCCCCAGACCGGCATCGCGGAACTCCGTCTGCAGCTCGAGCACCTTCGCGATCCTCCCGACCTCGGTGCGCTTCTCCGGGGTGACGAACGTGATGCCGGTTCCGCTGCGCCCCGCCCGTGCCGTCCGGCCGACCCGGTGGACGTAGTCCTTCTCGTCGGCCGGCGGATCGAAGTTGATCACGTGCGTGATGTGCTCGAGGTCGAGCCCGCGCGCCGCCACGTCGGTCGCGACGAGCACGTCGTTCGCGCCGGCCGCGAACTGCCCGAGCGCGCGCTCCCGCGCGCCCTGGGTCATGCCCCCGTGGAGGGCGACCACGCGGAAGCCCTCGCCCTTCAGGTTCTTCGCCAGCCGGTCGGCGCCGCGCTTCGTCCGCACGAACACGAGGGTGAGGCCGCGGTCGGCCGCCAGCTCGCGCACGAGCGCGCGGGTCCGATCGGCCTGCGCGACCGCGACGAACCGGTGATCCGACTCGGTCACGAGCGTGCCGTCGTGCTCGATCACGTGATGGCGCACCGGGTCGTCCGTGAAGCGCTGCGCGAGCTGGCCGACCTCGCCGTCGAGCGTGGCGGAGAACAGCATCGTCTGCCGCTCGGGCCGCAGGAGCTCGAGGATCCTGGTCACGTCCGGAAGGAACCCCATGTCGAGCATGCGGTCGGCCTCGTCCAGCACGCAGATCCGGACCCGGTCCAGGCGCAGCATCTTCCGCTGCACGAGGTCGAGCAACCGGCCGGGCGTCGCGATCACGATGTCGGCGTGGCGGG
>DASQTT010000192.1:0-9005 GCA_035641735.1 Actinomycetota bacterium
CGTTCCTCGCGAGACGTGTCGTAGTCGCGAGCGGCGCGCATCACATCCCGAAGGTGCCGTCGCTTTCCGCGGACCTCGATCCCTCGATCGTCCAGCTGCACTCGAGCGAGTACCGCAATCCGACGCAGCTCCGGGAGGGGCCGGTCCTCGTGGTCGGCGTGGGGAACTCCGGGGCGGAGATCGCTCTCGAGCTCTCCCGGACGAGGCGGACGGTCCTGTCGGGCATGCCCGGTGGTCAGATCCCGGTTCGCCACGGCAGCCGGCCGGCGAAGATCTTCTTCCGGGTGTTCCGCTTCGTCGGGCACCACGTGCTCACGCTCCGAACGCCGATCGGCCGGCGAGCGTTGCCGAAGCTGCTCGCACGCACGGCCCCGCTGGTCCGGGTCCGACTCGCGGACCTCGACGCGGCCGGGGTCGAGCGCGTGGGACGGATCGCCGGCGTCGATGACGGCCTCCCGACTCTCGACGACGGTGGTCAGGTCGAGGTCGCGAACGTGATCTGGTGCACGGGATACCGCCACGACTTCCCGTGGATCGATCTGCCGATCTTCGACGAGCACGGACGCCCGAGGCACGTTCGGGGCGTGGTCGAGGAAGAGCCGGGGCTGTACTTCGTGGGGTTGGTCGGACAGTTCTCGCTGTCGTCGGACGTCCTGCCCGGCGGGATGCGTGATACCGGCTACGTGGCGAAGCGGCTGGCGATGGGAACGGCTGCGACGCCGGAGCCGGTCGTCGCCCGAACCGCAGCGATCTGAGTGGGACTCAGACGGCCTGGAGGCGCTTGAGCTCGGTGGGCACCTCGGTGACGTCGCCGGGGAGCGTGATCACGAAGCGCGCGCCGCCCTGCTCGCCGTCCTCGACGTGGGCCGTCCCGCCGTGCAGCTCCGCGAACTTCTTGACGAGCGAGAGCCCGATCCCGACCCCACGACCGCCGGCGCCCGCTCCCTGCCGGAACGGCTCGAAGAGGACCTCCTTCAGGTCGTCGGGGATCCCCGGACCCTCGTCCTCGATCACGAGGACGATCCCGTTCGAGCGGCCGTGCGCCCTGATGTGCACGGGCGTCCCGGCCGGCGTGTGGCGACGGGCGTTGACGAGGAGGTTCTCGATGATCCGCTCCACCTTCGCCGCGTCCACGTCCACCAGGACGTGGGAGGCCTCGACGCGCACCGGGTGCGACTCCATCCCCGGGAGCTCGCGGGCCACGCGTCGCGCGAGCTCGCTGACGTCGGTGGGCGTCCGCTCCGGCTGGATGTGCCCTCGGTCCAACCGGTCGAGGTCCAGGAGGTCGTCCACGAGTCGATTCATCTTCTTACCGCCTTGCTCGATCATGTCGAGCATCGTCGTCCGCTCTTCCTCCGTCAGGCCGATCTGCTCGGCACGGTGGAGGGTCTGGACCGACCCGAGGATGCCCGCCAGAGGGCCCTTGAGGTCGTGCGAGACGGCGTGGAGCAACGTGTCCTTGACCTCGTTCAACTCGCGGAGCCCGCTCGTCACTGCGGCCTCGCGCTCGAGGTGATCCCACTGCGCCACGATGATGCGGCGGAGGGTCCCGAGCAGGACGACTTCGGAGAGGAACACGGCGAAGCGGAAGATCCCGTTCCACCAGGGGAGCAGGTCGTAGTGCGGATAGGCGAGCTCGCTCAGGAGCGCCGCCGCGGTGGAGACGAGCGCGGCGACGGCTCCCCAGCGCATGCCGAGGTTCCACGTCACCAGCCCGATCGGCATCACGTAGAAGAGCGCGACCGAAAGCCGGTCGCCCAGCAGGTAGTCGAGGACCGCGACGACGCCCACGAACGCGGCTCCGAGCATCAAGGTGACGCCGGGCGACTTGCCGTCGAAGAAGCCTTCGGTCTGCCGAAGGACGCGGCGTTCCGCCAGGTCGTTATCGGTCACGAAGGAAACTTCGGCGGAGCCGGAGGCTACCTTGAGCCGGGTAGCTCAGGCGCCTCGACGAGCGCTCGGACGGCCCGCAGCGCCCGGCCGCGGTGGCTGATGCGGTCCTTCTCCTCGTCGGTCAGCTCGGCCATCGTGCGATCCCAGCCTGCCGGGACGAAGATCGGGTCGTAGCCGAACCCCCCCGTCCCGCGCGGCTTGGACACGAGCGTTCCCTCGCAGGCGCCCTCGGCGTCGCGCTCAGCGACGCCGGGCAGGACCAGGACGGCCACGCACCGGTAGCGGGCGGTCCGGCCGGCAGCCGGAACGCCCCGCACCGCCCGGATCAGCTCCTCGAGGTTCGCGCGGTCGGTCGCATCCTCCCCGGCGAACCGGGCCGAGCGCGGGCCGGGGCGGCCGCCGAGCGCATCCAGCTCGATGCCCGAGTCGTCCGCGAGCGCCGGCTCCCCCAGCGCCGCCGCCACGGCCCGCGCCTTCAGCCGCGCATTGTCGAGGTACGTCTCACCGGTCTCCTCGACCTCCGGCCAGCGATCGTCGCCCTCGGCCGCGGTGAGCCACTCGACCGGCCAGTCCGCGCAGATCCGCAGGATCTCGCGGAGCTTGTGCGGGTTGCGAGACGCGATCGCGATGCGAGCCGGGAACGTCACGGCTCAGCCGCCGAGCGCGTCCCGCTGCACCTTCGTGAGCTCGGCGACGCCCGACGCCGCCAGGTCGAGCAGCTCGTCGAGTCGCTCCCGCGCGAACGGTTCGCCCTCCGCAGTCCCCTGGACCTCCACGAGGAGTCCGGCTCCCGTCATCACGACGTTGCAATCCACCTCGGCCGCGGCATCCTCCTCGTAGCACAGGTCGAGCCTCGGTTCGCCATCGACGATCCCGACCGAGACGGCGGCCACGGAGTCGCGAAGGAGATCGGCCGGAACGAGCCGATCCTCCCCGAGCCGACGAAGTGCGAGCGCCAGCGCGAGGTATCCGCCGGTGATCGCCGCCGTGCGCGTGCCCGCATCGGCCTGGAGCACGTCGCAGTCGACCGTGATCGTGCGCTCCCCCATCCTCGAGAGATCCGTCACGGCGCGGAGCGAGCGTCCGATCAAGCGCTGGATCTCCTGCGTGCGACCGCCGGGCCGGCCTCGGTTCACCTCGCGAGGCGAGCGCTCCGTCGTCGAGGCCGGGAGCATCGAGTACTCGGCGGTCACCCACCCCTTGCCGGTCCCACGTAGCCAGCGCGGCGCCTCGCTGGTGGCGGTGGCGGCGCAGAGGACGCGCGTCTTGCCCATCGAGAACAGGACCGAGCCGAGCGCCCACTCCTGATACCCGAGCTCGTGTGCGACCGGGCGGAGCTGTCCCGCGGCCCGGCCGTCGGGCCGAGGGGTCACCGGCCCACCTCCAGGACCATGCCCGGCACGGCGATGTCGATCGGACCGTCGAAGGTGTCCGCCGCCTCCCGGATCGAGACGAGGTGATCGAGCTCCGGCGTCAGATGCGTGAGGACGAGATGACCGGCGCCGCCCCGGTTGCCGAGCTCTCCGGCCTGCGACGCGGACAGATGGAACGGATAGAGCCGCGAGGCGTTCTGGTACGTCGCCTCGCACAGGAACAGATCGGCGTCCTTCGCGAGCGCGGTGGCTGCCTCGCAGGGTCCGGTGTCCCCCGTGTAGGACAGCACCTTCCCCCCGCTCTCGATCCGGTAGCCCAGGCTCAGCACGCCGATGTGCTCCATCTCGTAGGGCGTAACTCGGAACGGCCCCAGCTCGAAGACCTCGCCCGCGACCGCGGTCCGGAACGCATAGGCCTCCGCCATCACGTTGCGCCCGTTCTCCGCCACGAGCGCGGCCACGATGTCGATGAAGCCGCCGGGCGACCAGAGGGGCAGCCCCGGCTCGCCGAGACCCCCGTAGTGCCTCGCGTAGAACGTGGGGATGATGTCGACGAAGTGGTCGGGGTGCCCGTGCGTGATCAGCATCGCGCCGACCTGGTCCACGGGGATGACCTGCTGGAGGCGAGCGAACGTGCCGGTCCCCGCGTCGATCCAGAGGTGGTAGCCGTCCTGCGTGACGAGGTAGCCGCAGTTCTCGCCGCCCGCCCCCGGCCACGTTCCCTGCGCGCCGAGCACGGTCAGCTCCACGCAGCCTCCAGCCGTACCTGGCGCACGCCGAGATCGCGGATCTCGCGCCCGAAGAAGAGTTCGGCCAGTCGCTGGAACTGCTCAGGCTCGCCGGTGGTCAGGAACTCGTGCGTCGGACGTGCCTCATCCGGCGCGAGGAGGTCGCGGGAGACGAGCTGGCCGTAGACGTCCTTCGCGGTCTCCTCCGCCGAGGAGACGAGCACCACGCCGGGGCCGAGCTCGAGCTGGAGGAGACCCGAGAGCAGCGGATAGTGGGTGCAGCCCAAGACGAGCGTGTCGATCCCGGCCTCCATGAGTGGCCCAAGATACCCGCGGGCGGTGCTCCGCAGCTCGAGCGAGCTCGTATCGCCCCGCTCGACGTGCTCCACGAACGCCGGGCAGGCCGCCACGTGAAGCTCGGCCGCGGAACCGATCGCTCGTTGATAGGCGCCCGTCGCGATCGTGGCCTCGGTGCCGATCACGCCGACGATGCCGTTCCGGGTCGCCCGGAGCGCCGCGCGGGCGCCCGGGTTCACGACGCCCACGACGGGGAGGTCCCCGCCCGCCGCGATGTCGCCGATCGCGCTCACCTCGATCGAGTTGCACGCGATCACGAGCATCTTCACGTCCCGGCGCACCAGCTCGGCGGCGATCTCCAGGGCGAAGCGGCGGATCGAGTCCACCGGCTGGGAGCCGTACGGGAAACGCGCGGAATCACCGACGTAGATCAGCGACTCGTTGGGCAGCAGATCGAGGATCGCCCGCGCGACCGTGAGGCCGCCCACCCCCGAGTCGAACACCCCGATCGGCCGGGGATCGCTCACCACCAGAGGGACTCCGAGACCCGCTTCTCCGCAGTCTCGACGTCGTCCGCCCACGCTTCGGTGGACAGGTACTTCCAGCCGCCGTCGGCCAGGAGGCAGACCACGTCCCCGGTCTCGAGCTCGCCGGCGATCCGGCGCGCCACATGGAGCACCGCGCCCGAGGAGATCCCCGCGAAGATGCCTTCGCGCGCGGTGAGCTCACGCGTGGCGCGCAACGCCTCCTCGGAGCGGACCAGGAACTTGCGGTCGACCTCGGTGGCGTCGTAGATCGGGGGCACGAACCCCTCGTCGAGCGAGCGGAGGCCATACACGAGGTCGCCCAGCTCCGGCTCCGCGGCGATCACCCGGATCGAGGGATCGTGGGCGTGGAGCGCCCGGCCGACGCCGGTGAGCGTCCCGCCCGTCCCGAGCCCGGCGATGAAATGGGTGACGCCGGGAAGGTCCCGGAGGATCTCGCGTCCGGTTCCGTGCTCGTGCGCCAGTGGGTTCGCCGGGTTCCCATACTGGAACGGCATGTAATAAGAAGGATCCTCGGCGAGCACTCGCGCCACCTCGATGGCGCCGTTCGTGCCCTTCTCCCCGTCGGAGAAGACGATCTCGGCGCCGAAGAGCCGCAGGAGACCGAGTCGTTCCTGGCTCGCGTTGTCGGGCAGGACGACGGTGAGGGCATAGCCCTTGCGCTTCGCGACCATCGCCAGCGAGATCCCCGTGTTGCCCGACGTCGGCTCGAGGATCGTTCGATCCGGTGTGAGCTCGCCGCTCGCCTCCGCGGCCTCCACCATCGTCAGGGCGATGCGGTCCTTCGTCGATCCCGTTGGGTTGCTGCCCTCGAGCTTCGCCCACAGTCGAACCGTGGGCTTCGGCGACATCGCAGGCAGACCGACGAGCGGCGTGTTCCCGATCGCGTCGAGGATGTGGTCCTTCCGAGTCACCGCTGGATTATCTCAGCGCGGTCGGCGACGGCCGCTCTTCTAGCCGCCGGCGACGGCCGGCAGGATCGACACGGTGTCGCCCTCGTCCACCTGCGTCTCCAGCGAGCCGAGGTACCGCACGTCCTCGTCGTTGACGTAGACGTTGATGAAGCGGTGCAGGCCGCCGTCCTCGGCGAGGACGTTCTTCGTCACGCCCGGATACTTCGCCTCGAGGTCCTGCAGCACCTCCCGGAGCGTCGCGCCTTCGGCGCTCACCTTCGGCTCGCCGCCGGCGTGCTTGCGGAGGATCGTGGGCAGCTTCACCTGGACGGACATCGTGGATGCGGCTCCTGTCATTCGGGTCGAGCCGGTACGCCGCAGAAGGCCTCGTAGTCGATCAGCTCCGTGATCGTCGGCTCCTTCCCGCAGACCGGGCAGTCGGCGTCCCAGCGGATCTTCACTTCCTGGAAGCTCATGTCGAGGGCGTCGTACAAGAGGAGTCGTCCCTCGAGGGTCTCGCCCTCGCCGGTGATCAGCTTGATCGCCTCGGTGGCCTGGATCGAGCCGATCACGCCGGGCAGCACGCCGAAGACGCCGCCCTCGGCGCACGACGGCACGGTTCCCGGCGGCGGCGGGGTCGGGAACAGACAGCGGTAACAGGGCGTCTCCTGCCCCGGCATGAACACCGTCGCCTGCCCCTCGAACTGATAGATCGACCCGTACACGAGGGGCTTGCCCAGGAACTGCGTCGCGTCGTTCACGAGGTAGCGAACGGGGAAGTTGTCGGTGCCGTCCACGATCACGTCGTACGGCTCCATCACGTCGAAGACGTTCGTCGAGAACAGCAGCTGATCGTGCCCGGCGATCTCGATCGACGGATTGATCGCGCGCAGGTGCTCGAGCGACGACTCCACCTTCGAGCGGCCGACGTCCGCGTCCGTATGGAGGATCTGTCGCTGCAGGTTGGACCGGTCGACCGAATCGAAGTCCACGATACCGAGCTTCCCCACGCCGGCCGCGGCCAGGTACAGCGCGATCGGCGACCCCAGTCCGCCGGCCCCGATCACCAGGACGCTCGCGTCGAGTAGCTTCCGCTGCCCCGCGGCCCCGATCCCCGGCAAGATGATGTGCCGCGCGTATCGCTGGACCTGATCCTCGGTGAAGCGCTCGACGGTCACGTGACGATCAGCTCCTCCTCGGTGACCTCGTCGTCGCGGATGAAGAACGAACGGAGGACGGGCTGCTCGCGGTCCGCGACCGAGAGCACGAGGTAACGCGAATCCGGGTAGAACGCGAGGCGCCGGTCCGTTTCGGACGGATAGGCCTCCGAATGCGTGTGGGAGTGGTAGATCCCCCACAGATCCCAGCCCCGCTCGTCGAGGTCGTCGAACACCCGCAGCTGCTCCCTGCCTTCGAGGCGGTAGGTGGCGGGGCTCGCGTCCGCGTTCGTCATCGGATAGACCTTGACGGGTACATCCCCCTCGGCGGCGATCAGGCCGCAGGCCTCGTTGGGGAACTCGCGGAGCGCCTGCTCCACCATCTCTTTGTAGAAGACACCGTCCAGCTGCGCCATCGCCATCCCGGGGTCGCCCGCGGGCCGCAGATCTGCGGACCCTGCTGCAGATGCGAATCCTATCAACCCGGTAGATATTCCCCGGGGCGCGCTGACCCCATGACCTGCGACGATGCGAGCGATGACGCGCGTGGCGGTCGTCGGGCACGTCGAGTGGCTGACGTTCGCCCGCGTCGAGGCCGTACCTCCGGTCGGCGGGATCGCCCACGCCACGGAGACGTGGGCGGGGGCCGGCGGCGGGGGCGGCGTGGGAGCCGTGCAGCTGGCCAGGCTCGCGGGGTCCTGCGACCTGTTCACGGCGTTCGGGGACGACGAGGTCGGCCGCCGCGCGACCGAGGAGCTCGAGACAGCGGGCGTAACGGTCCATGCCCGGCGACGCCCCGAACCCTCGAGGGAGGCCGTCTGCCTCGTGGATCGCGACGGCGAGCGGACGATCACGACGCTCGGACCACGACTCGAGCCGCACGGCGCGGACCCGCTCCCCTGGGAGCTGTTCGAGGCCGTCGACGCGGTCTACGTCACGGCTGGAGACGACGATGCGATCCGGCGAGCACGGGCGGCCGCCGTGCTCATCGTCTCGACCCGGCACCTCGGACCGCTGATCGCGTCCGGCGTACGCGCCGACGCGGTGGTCGGGAGCGCGC
The DNA here is from genome assembly GCA_035641735.1 of Actinomycetota bacterium. Classification (GTDB taxonomy): domain Bacteria; phylum Actinomycetota; class UBA4738; order UBA4738; family HRBIN12; genus JAJNBA01. The sequence continues at coordinate 7,947 of DASQTT010000192.1, forward strand.
GGGACCCGCTCGAGCGCTACGACCCCTCGGCGCTGGCCCACGCGCCGCCGGAGCTCGTCGTGCTGACCGAGGGCCGCGAGGGCGGCCGCTTCGAGACGGCCGCGGGGACCCGTGGCCGGTTCCGGCCAGCGCCCCTGTCCGGTCCGATCTCCGACACCTACGGCGCGGGTGACTCCTTCCAGGCCGGCCTGACCTTCGGCCTCGGTATCGGCCTCCGTCACCTCGACGCCCTCGCCCTGGCCGCTCGGTGCGGGGCCGCGGCCCTGACCGGCCGCGGCCCTACGGGCGGCCAGCTCACCGCGGCCGATCTCTGACCGGCTCGCTCAGGTCTTCACGAACCGGATCGCCCCCCGGCCCGCATCGGCCTCCTCGAGGCGCACCCGGACCGCGGCTCCGAGCTCGTCCACGCCGTCGCAGGGTCCGATCACGGCGGGCTCACGCAGCGCCACCTCGCCGCGGTGTCGCTTCCACAGATCGACCACGACCGCGTCGAACTCGCGACCCATCGCCGGCGTGAGCACGGCGGCCTCCACGACGTCGACGATCGTGCGCTCGAGGCGCCCGGTCCGCTCACCGCCCAGAGCCATCTCGAGCGGGAGGGCCGGGAGCGCCTCGCGCGCCCACGCGGGCACCTCGGTCCCCTCCGTGAGGGCGAGGCAGACCTCGTTCGCGTACCGGTCGACCAGCCGGCGGAGCGGCGCCGTGCAGTGGGCGTAGGGCGCGGCGATCGCGGCGTGCTGGTCGTCGGGCGGCGGCCTCCCGTCGAACGCCGTGTAGGAGGCGGCCCGGAACAGCACCGCGGCTTCTTGGAGGAACGCCGCTTCCGCGGTGGACCGGCCCGGATCGATCGTGGAGAGGAGCTCCGCGTAGCCGACCGCGGCCGGCCAGTCGAGGCCGAGACCGGCCGCCACCCGTCGGAGGCGGTCGACGTCATGGGGATCCGGCGGCGGCATCGCCCGGATCACGCCGACGCGACCGTCGAGCATGATCCGGGCGGCGACCCGTCCGACCAGGAGCGAGAGCTGCGCGTTCCATCGCTCGACCGGCAGCGGCGACACG
>DASQTT010000193.1:0-2346 GCA_035641735.1 Actinomycetota bacterium
CGCCTGCTGGGCGATCGAGACCGGCAGCGTGCACGTGAAGGCCGCGGCGTAACGACGGTAACTGAGGGGCGGTGGGGCGCGCATGGCGCGTCCCACCGCCATCTTCCGTTCCGGGGGGACCGCGAAGCAGCCGAAGCTAGACTCGCGGCGTGAGCTTCGAGGAGCTCGTGCACGGATGGAACGGGGAGGAGGTCGTCGTCCGTCACGACGACCCGACCGGCGCGTGGATGTTCATCGGCGTGCACAGCACGACCCTCGGGCCGGCGATGGGCGGCACCCGTCTGAAGGCGTACGCGCTCCCCGAAGAGGCCCTCGAGGACGTCCTCCGGCTGTCGTCGGCGATGACGGTGAAGCAGGCGGCGGCGGATCTCCCCTACGGCGGGGGCAAGGCCGTCCTGGCGGTGGGCGAGGTGCCCGGCCGCGGCACCGACGAGCGTCGCGAGCTGCTCCTGCGGTACGCGGAGCTCGTCGAATCCCTTCACGGGACGTACGTCACCGCCGCCGACATGAACACCGGCGAGGCCGACATGGACGTGGTCGGCGAGCGCACGTCCCACGTGCTCGGCCGTTCGCGGGCGGGCGGCGGGTCGGGCGATCCGGGGGCAGCCACGGGGATTGGCGTGTTCCACGGGATCCGCGCGTGCGCCGGACGCGCGTTCGGTTCGGAGGAGCTCGTGGGCCGGTCGATCCTGGTCCAGGGGATCGGCTCGGTCGGCGTCCGGCTCTCCGAGCTCCTGCACGAAGCCGGGGCGACGTTGCTGCTCGCCGACGTCGACGCCGAGCGGGCGAGGACGCTCGCGGACCGGCTCGGGGCGACGGTCGTCGCCGCCGACGAGGTCATCGGCGCTGGGTGCGACGTGTTCTCGCCGTGCGCGACGGGTCGCGTCCTCACCGCGGAGACGATCCCATACCTGAAGTGCCGCATCGTGGCCGGTGCCGCCAACAACCAGCTCGGGACCACCGAGGACGGCGACCGCCTCCGCGACGCGGGGATCCTGTACGCGCCCGACTACGTCGTGAACGCCGGCGGCGTGATCCATCTGGCCGGAACGGAGACGCTCGGGTGGGATGCCTCGACGCTGGCCAAGCGGCTGGAGGGGATCGGCGACACGCTGCTCGAGGTCTTCGACGCGGCGGAACGAGATGACACCTCCACGGCCGCCGCCGCCGACCGGCTCGCGGCCCGGCGACTGATGGAGGAGCGCGACGCGTGACCGGCGTGCCCCCGTCCGCCGGCTCGTCAGGGCCCTACCCTCTCGCCGTCACGCGAACGGCCGCTCCTGGCCGGCCCGGGCGAGCCCCGCGACGCAGAGCCCCGCGAGGGTCGCGCTCACCCCGGCTGCCACCCACCAGGGCCAGGCGGCCGATCCGTCCGCCAGCCCGGCGAGCGGCTGCAAGACGGTGATCACGGCCACCAGTAGGTCGAACACGACGATCGACCACGTCCACCACCAGAGGTCGTCGAGTTTCCGCACGATCAATACGTGGACGAGCGCGAGCGAGAACCCCGAGGCTCCGAGCAGACGCAGCCAGACATCCCCCGGTGTCTCGGACTGATCCAACAGGTGCTCGGTCAGCCAGCCGGGCGCGATCAGCAGGGCCACGGAGGACGCTGCGAGCAGGACCGCTCCGAGGCTCAGGGCGCGGCGCAGCAGGCTCATCGTGCTCGGTATCTCCGCAGGTCGCCGGGGTCGGAAGCGGGTTGGTAGCATACGGGAACCGCTGAGCCGCTTGGCGTTCGCACGTCCGGCTCCGCCTCCGGACGACACGGGAAGGGGAAGGTCGTTGATGCGTCAGGGCCCGCGGGTCGCCGTCATCGGACTGGACTGCGCCACCCCGCAGCTCCTCTTCGGCGACCTCGCCTCCGAGGTTCCGAACATCGCGAAGCTCATGGCCGACGGGATGCACGGCGATCTCGCCAGCATCACGCCGCCGATCACGGTCCCCGCCTGGGCCTGTGCCATGACCGGGAAGACGCCCGGCGAGCTCGGCATCTACGGCTTCCGGAACCGGAAGGACAACTCCTACGACGGCCTCTCGATCGTCCACTCGGGATCGATCGGCGCGCCGGCCGTCTGGGACCGGCTCGGATCGGAGGGGCTGTCCTCCCTGCTGATCGGCGTGCCACCCGGGTTCCCTCCGCCGAAGGAGTTCCCCGGCTGGCGCGTCGGCTGCTTCCTCACGCCGCCGTCGGCGGAGCACTTCGCGTACCCCCAGCCGCTCGAGGTCGAGATCGAGGAGGAGCTCGGCGGAAAGGGGCAGTACATCTTCGACATCCCGAACTTCCGGCAGCAGGGGATGGACTTCGTCCTGCAACAGGTCTTCACGATGACCGAGCGGCGGTTC
>DASQTT010000194.1:0-6132 GCA_035641735.1 Actinomycetota bacterium
GCTCGATCGTGAACGTGGCCTCATTCGTCGCCTGGATGGGCGCCGCGACGTCGCAGACCGCCTACACGGCCTCGAAGGGAGCGGTGCTCGCGATGACGCGGGAGATCGCCGTCGAGTACGCCCGCAAGGGCGTCCGCTGCAATGCGCTCTGCCCCGGGCCGATCGACACGCCATTGCTGGCGGAGCTCCTGTCCGACCCGGCCCGGCGCCAGCGCCGCTTCGTCCACATCCCCCTGGGCCGGCTCGGGAAGGCCGAGGAGCTCGCGAAGGCCGCTCTCTTCCTGGCGAGCGACGAATCGAGCTACATGACGGGGGCATCGCTGGTCGTGGACGGCGGGATCACGGCCGCCTACGTGACCCCCGAGGACTGATCCAGCCGTACCATGACTCCATGCTCCTCTTCCTCGCGACAGCGCATACGTGGCGAGGCGGCGACGGCCCCTTCACGGTCGCGCCGATCGTGGGCCTCGTCGTGACGCTCCTGTTGATCCGGACGATCTTGCGCCTCCCTCTCGGGCCCGCGGCGGTCGGGGCGTCCGCCGTGCTGGGAACGCTCTTCGCGTCGCTCGGGGCGCGTTGGGGGTACACCTTGATCCTCCTCTCGTGGGTCGTGGCGATCGCTCTCTTCGCCTCGATCCGGCGGGCGGGTCCGTTCCGGCGCAACATCTCGGATTGACACGGCCGGTCGGCTTGGGGCTGAATACCGCTGAAGGCCCCAACGCGGGCCGGGAGGGGGAGTGAGTCGTGTCTGAGCGACGCAAGCTCGGCTCGGTCACCTACCGAGAGGTCGACGAGGACTACTTCGAGAGGCGTGGTCTCCGTCGACACGCCGGGGTCCTGGCACTCTGGGCTCTCGGGGTCGGAGCGGTCATCTCCGGTGACTTCTACGGCTGGAACTTCGGCCTCAGCGTCGGTGGTTTCGGCGGACTGCTGATCGCCACCGCGATCATCGCGGTGATGTATTACGGCCTCTGCTACTCGATCGCGGAGATGTCGCCGGCCTTACCGCACACGGGCGGGGCATATTCCTTCGCCCGCTCGGCCATGGGTCCGTGGGGTGGATTCACGACCGGCCTCGCGGAGAACATGGAGTACGTGATCACGCCCGCCGTCGTGGTCGGGGCGATCGGCCTCCTCATGCAGGAACTCGTGGCGGAGTTCTTCAACATCGCGGGGAATCCGTGGTGGAACAGCGAGCCGGTCTGGTGGCTCTTGTTCTACGCCTTGTTCGTGTGGGTGAACATCGTCGGGATCGAGGCGACGATGAGATTCACCGTGGCGATCACGATCTTGGCGCTCGGCGTGCTCGCGATCTTCTACGTGTCCGCTCTCGTTTCGGGGAAGTTCGACCCCGGCCAGTGGTTCAACATCCCGGCAGGGTGGGACGGCGAGACGACGTCGGATCTGCTCCCCAACGGTGGAGGACCGTTCCTGCCGTTCGGGATCAGCGGCGTCTTCAAGGCGCTGCCGTTCGCGATCTGGTTCTACCTCGCGATCGAGGAGGTCCCGCTCGCGGCCGAGGAGTCGATGGACCCCCGTCGCGACGTCCCCCGCGGAACGATCCTCGGGATGCACACGCTGCTGATCGCGAGTGTCCTCACGCTCTTCATCAACTCGGGCGTCGGGGGCGGGGCTGGCGTGATCGGGATCTCGGGAACGCCGCTCTTCGACGGATTCAAGGGCGTCTTCGGTGAGGGCTTCGCCGCTGAGATCCTGGCCCTGTTCGGGCTTATCGGTCTCGTCGCGAGCTTCTTCACGATCATCTACGCCTACGGCCGGAACACGTACTCGCTCTCCAGGGCCGGCTACTTCCCGAAGATCCTCTCGGTCACGCACGGACAACGGAAGACCCCGCACGTCGCGTTGATCGCCGGAGCGATCGTCGGCTACCTCGTGATCTTGCTCGTCTGGTTCCTGCAGCGTGGGGGTGGTGAGGCCGGCGCCCAGGTCGTCGCCGCGGTCTTGAACATGGCCGTCTTCGCCGCGGTCATCTCCTACGCGCTCCAGTGCCTATCGTTCGTCCTGCTTCGACAGAAGCTTCCGAACATCACGCGCCCGTACCTGAGCAAGTGGGGGATCCCAGGCGCATACGTCGCGGGAATCATCGCGGTCATCTCGCTCGTGTCGATCTTCCTGAACGAGGACTATCGGCCCGGCGTGTACGGCGTGGCCGTGTACTACGTACTCGGGCTCCTCTACTTCGCGATCGCAGGACGCACCCGACTGGTCCTCTCACCGGAGGAGGAGTTCGCGCTCACCAGAGGCGAGAAGGGCGTCCCTCAGTCGACGTACGAGACGAGCGCAGCGGCACAAGAGGCGATCCTGCGCGGGCAGACGGGGATGACGACCACATCAACCGAGATGCCCGGACAACCACCACCGCCGCCGCCCTCGGGGTAGCGGCTCGAGACGCAGGGCGGAGCGCGGCGGCCGGCGACGGCCGCCGCGTTCCCTTCGTCCCGGCGGAGGAGGAACGATGCAGCAGCAGGGCATGATCGACGCGAAGCAGCTCGAGGAGCTGGCCGACGCCGGCGAGATCGACACGGTCCTGTGCATGTTCACGGACTTCCAGGGCCGCTTCGTCGGCAAGCGGATCCTCCCCCACTTCTTCCTCGACGACGTGCTGGGCGACGAGGGCCTTCACGCGTGCCTGTACCTGATCGCGATCGACATGGAGATGGAGCCGCTCCCCGGGTTCGAGTACGCGAGCTGGGAGACCGGCTACGGCGACTTCAAGATGATCCCGGACATGTCGACGCTCCGGCTCGTCCCCTGGCTCGAGAAGACGGCCATGGTGATCTGCGACGTCGCCGACGAGCACACGGGAGAGCTGGTCGAGGTGGCGCCCCGAACGATCCTGAAGCGACAGGTCGAGAAGGCGACGTCCGCCGGCTACACGTTCAAGACCGGATCCGAGCTCGAGTTCTACCTGTTCAGGGAGTCGTACGACGAGGCGGCGCAGAAGCGATACCAGGACCTGCAGCCGAGCTCGCCCTACATCATGGACTACCACATGCTGCAGACCACCAAGGACGAGTGGTTGATCCGGCAGATCCGCAACCAGATGTACGCCGCCGGAATCCCGATCGAGTTCTCGAAGGGCGAGTTCGGGAAGGGGCAGCACGAGATCAACATCACGTACGCCGACGCGCTGGCGACGGCCGACTATCACGCGATCTACAAGCACGGCGTCAAGGAGATCGCGGCGCTGAACGGCGCCGCGATCACGTTCATGGCGAAGTGGACGATGGCGGAGGCCGGCTCGTCGTGCCACATGCACGCCAGCGTGTGGGACGAGGACGGATCCGAGTCGCTGATGTGGAGCGACGACGACCCGGACCACATGTCGGAGACGGGCCGGCACTTCCTCGGAGGCTGGATGACGACGGCGCGAGAGATGGCGTGGATGTACGCCCCGTTCGTGAACTCGTACAAGCGGTACCAGCTCGGCTCCTGGGCGCCGACCGCGGTCCTGTGGAGCCACGACAACCGCACGTGCGGCTTCCGCGTCGTCGGCGAGCACAAGGGGTACCGCGTGGAATCGCGACTGCCGGGCGCCGACGTGAACCCGTACCTCGGGTACGCCGCCACGATCGCGAGCGGGCTCCACGGGATCCAGAACAAGGTGGAGTGCCCGCCCCGGTTCGACGGGAACGCCTACGAGACGAAGGACGCCGAGCGTGTCCCCTCATCCCTGCACGAGGCGATCGCCGAGATGGAGCGTTCCGAGGTGATGCGTGAGGCCTTCGGCGACTTCGCGTTCGGCCACCTGCTGAACATGGCGCGGCAGGAGCAGATCATCTTCGACAACCAGACCGTCACCGACTGGGAGCTCGCCCGGTATTTCGAGCGCGGCTAGGCGTGGGCTCGGCGCCGACCGGGTACGGCTGGGAGATGATGGCGAGGACGATCCTGCTGGCCCTGTGCTCAGCGCTCCTCCTGAGCTGCACCGAGGCGGATCTCCGAGAGCTCGGTCGCGAGACGGAAGAGGCTCTGAACGAAGCGGGCGACGCGCTCGACGAGCTCGCCGGGCAGACCGAAGGCCCGCTCCGCGGCGCCGCCGAGGAAGCCCTCGACGCCGCCGACGAAGCTCGAGACGCGAGCCGGGAGTTCGAGGAGAACCCCACGACGGAGACGCGCCAGGCGCTCGAGGCGGCGGGGCGGCGCGTGGACGACGCTTCGGCGGAGCTCGAGGCGGAGATCGACCAGGCGCCGGAGCCCGTCCGCGATCTGCTGCAGCGCGCCCTCGACGCGCTCACCGACGTGCGGCAGACGGTCCAGCGACAGCTCGACGAGGGCTAGGCGGCGCTCGTTCAGCCGGCCGCGAAGACCGGCTTCATCGCGAAGTACACGTCGCGATAGCGCCGGTACGCCTCGTCGTACGCCTCCCGCGCGGTCGGGTCGGGGACGTGCTCGTCCGGACGGAACGAGACGAACGCCTTGACGGCGTCGGCGACGGTCGGGTGGACGCCCGAACCCACCGCGGCCAGGATCGCCGCACCCGTCGCGGTGGTCTCGACGCTTTCCGGGACGCGCACGGGGAGCCCCGTGACGTCGGCCTTGATCTGCCGCCAGAGGGGACCTTTCGCGCCGCCGCCCACGATCGTGAGCCGCCGGACGTCGAGCCCGGCGTCCCTCATGGCCTCGAGGATGTCGCGGAGACCGAACGCGCTCCCCTCGAGGATCGCCCGGGTCATGTGGTCGCGCGTGTGGGCGAGGGTCAACCCGGAGAACACGCCGCGTGCGGCCCCGTTCCACTCGGGGGCCATCGCGCCCTGCATCGCCGGGAGGAACACCACGCCGTCGGCGCCGGGCGGGATCCGCGACGCCTCCTCGCTCAGCTCGTCGTACGCGTCCCCGAGCCCCTCCTCCTCGCGCCGGCGCTCCTCTGGGGCGAACTGGTCGCGCCACCATCGGAGGTTCCCGCCGGAGACGAACCCGGGGTTCTCGAGCAGCCACGCGTCCGGATCGGCGTGCGGATGGCACTCCACGAGCATCGTCGGGTCCTCGCGAGGCTCCGCGCTCGCCGCACAGACCGGCTCGGCGGTTCCCACCACATCGCAGACCTCGCCGGGCTCGAAGACGCCGGCGCCGAGGGTCGCCGCCATCTCGTCCCCGCACCCGATGGCGACCGACGTGTTCGGCGACAAGCCGCTCGCCTCCGCGAACGCGTCGGTCACCGTCCCGACGGATCGCGTGGCGTCCCCGAGCTCCGGGAGCATCGCACGGTCGATCTCGGTCGCGTCCAGCACGCCCTCGGACCAGTCCTTCGTCCGCGGGTCCAGGAGCGCCAGCGAGGAGGCGTTCGAGGGGTCGATCGCGGTGACGCCCGTCGCGTGTCGGAGGACGTAGGTGCCCGGCGACTGGAGCGATGCCGCCCGGGACCAGACCTCCGGCTCCGCGTCGCGGACCCAGAGCGCCTTGAAGACGGCGTGGGAGGAATCCAGGTTCGCGCCGACGGCCCGGTAGAAGTCCGCGGGTGAGATCCGCTCGGCCAGGGCCGTCGCCTGCGCCTCGGCCCGGCGGTCCATCCAGATCAGCGCGGGGCGCAGGCGGCGGCCCGACGCGTCGCAGACGACCATGCCGTCGAGCTGCGAACCGAAGGACAGGCCGTGGATCACGTCGGGGCCGTCCGGGCACTCGGCCACGAGGCGCCGGCACGTTCGCTCCACCGCGGCCGTCCACAGCTCGGGGTTCTGCTCCGCCCACCCGGGGTGCGGGAACGACAGGTCGTACGCCTCGTACGCCGAGGCGACAAGGGCGCCGTCGGCTGCGTACAACGCGGCGTTCGTCCCCTGGCTGCCGACGTCGCAGCCGATCACGTACGGGTGGCCGTCGCCGGTCACGGCGCCGCTACTCCTCGCCTCATCACGGCACGATCACCATCTTGAGACCGGTCCCAGCACGGATCGTCTCGAACGCCTCGGCGATCTTCTCGAGCGGCCACCGGTGCGTGACGACCCTCGCGAGCTGGTCCTGTTTCCGATCCAGGTAGTCCATCGTGATGCGGTACTGGCGATGCGTCGCGCCGTACGCGCCCCGCACCGACAGCTCCTTGTAGTGGAGCTGGTTCATGTCGAGCGGACTCACCGGATCGTGCTTCGGGAGGCCGGCGAAGTACACGACGACGGC
>DASQTT010000195.1:0-9585 GCA_035641735.1 Actinomycetota bacterium
GTCGAGCTCCGCGCGAGCGCTCCCGAGGTCGACGGCACGAGCCTCCGACTCGGCGCGAGCCGCCTCGAGATCGGCACCGGTCGCCGCGATCCGCTCGCTGGCCTCCTCCGCCCCCTTCGTGATGTTCGCGAGCCGAGCGGCGAAATCCTGTTCGGCCTCGGCCAGCTCCGCAGCGTGCCGTGCCTCCGCCTCCGCGACCTGCGCCTGGAACTCCTCGCGGACGCTCCGGACCTTGGCCTCGAGGTCCGCCTCGCGTTCGACCAGCTCCGCGCGATGAGACGCGCGCATGCTCTCGAGCTCCGCCTTCACGGTCTTCAGCTCATCGGTCAGCTCCGCGGCTCGTTGCTCCTCGCCGCGGAGCGCGCGCAGCTCGCCGCGCGCGTCCTCGAGCTCGGTGCGTGCGCTCCGGATCTCGTCCTGCATCGCGTCCATCGCGTCGCGCGCGTGGAGCGCCTCGAGCTGCGACGCGTCCAACTCCTCCTGCAGCTCTCGCGCCCGCTCGGCCTGCCGCTGGATCCCGGTCAGCTCCTGCAAGGTCAGGGAGAGCTGCGTCTGAGCCCCCTCGAGCTCGGCGCGCAGGCCGATCGCCTCCGCCTCGACCTGCTGCATCTGCTCGACGTCGGGCCGGGCCCCGCCGTCGCGCGAGGCCAGCAGGTCGCTCGCGATCCGATCACGCTCGACCGTGACCGTGTGCAGGCGCTGCTCGAGGGAACGAGCCGCCGCCTCCGCTTTCACGGCGCGCTCCTCGAGGCTCCGGTCCGGTCTGGTCGGCCGCTCGTTCATCAGCCGTTGCGTCGCCTGGAGCTCCTCCAGTGTCGCGCGGTACTGGTCCTGGAGGAGGGTCAGCCGCTGCTCGGCGGCGTGCGCCCGATCCTCCGCGCGCCGTCGCGCCTCCGCTTCCTCCTTCATGCCGGGTTGCGGTGCCTCGATCGGTCGCTTCGCGGGCGCCGACGGCTGCCGTGCGGGAACGACCGGCACGCGCACCCGCAGGTCGTGAGGGCCTTCCGCGACCGCGCCCCGGTTCCCGCCGACCACGGCGAGCAGGACGAGCGCGAGCGCGCCTCCCAGGAACAGCATGTTCGTGCGCCACGGTCCGGCGGCGCCCGTGACGTCGTCCGCAGGGCGGAGCAGCTCGACGGCCGCGGTCTCGCCGACGCCCGAGGGGAAGTGGAGCCCGATCATGATGCTCAACTCGTCGCCGTTGATACGGAGCTGCGGCTCCCCCTGGAACGCCTCGCGGATGCGCGTGCGTTCGCCCGTGAGCCGCTGTCCGATCGCCGCGTCGATCGTGGAGAAGACGACCTGCCCGGACGCCGCGTACAGCGTCACGGTCTCGAAGTCGCTGGGACCCAGCACCACGTCGTCGACCGCGCGATCCAGCTCGCGGGCCCGATCGCTCGACGCCGGCTGGTCGAGGTCGTCCGGTCGGAAGACGAGCGTGAGCGAATCCTGCGTGATCTCGCGTGCCTGGGAGATCGCGCGCGTCTCCGCGCCGGATCGAGCCCGGAGGCTCAGCCAGAAGGACCCGACGAGCCCCAGCGTGAGCAGCGCGATCAATGCGAGGTGAACCCTGCGAGCCAGCCCGTTCCCGATCTGCATCTGCACGTGCCAGAGCCCCCTGTCCGCGGTCCCGGGCTCTGTATCGGCAGGATTCCGGACGAGGTTCAGCGTCCCCCGGGGGATATCCCTCACCCGGCAAGGGGCCGCTCGGCCTAGGCCGGACCCGCCGCCCCGCGGCGGAGGCTCGCCCTCAGGCCGGCGTCTCGAGCCGGTCGGTGACGCGCCACCTCGACCCGACCCAGTCGAACGTGGTCACGCGGATCGCGCTCGGGCAGCAATGCGCGTCCCCTTCGCGGTACACGGACTCGGTGAGTGCCAGGCCCGGCGCCGCGGCCGAGGGCTCCACGCGAGCGTCGCAGAGATCCCGGTCGAAGATCGGCTCGAGCGAGCGGAGCTCCAGGACGAGCCACGTGCCGCACGCGCCGGACCCGCCCGTCCCCTCGAAGACGATCGCGTCGTCCGAGGCGTCGCCCGTCACGTCGGCGGCCGTCACCTGGATCTCCGTGACGCCTTCGTTCGCTCGGTGGGTGCGGGCCGAGACCAACCGCCAGTGCGGCGCGGAGCCCGCGCGGCGCCACACCGCGATCCCTCGCGGCGATCGCGTGATGTCCTCGCCGGTCTCCGCCCAGGCGATCAGGATCGTCACGCCGGTGTCGGTGAAGGCGAACCACTCGCCCGTCGGGAGCGCGTCCGCGGGGATCAAGGCCTCGGGCGGGACGTCCTCCGCGGCGACGTTCGGTCCGTACGTGGCGGGGATCCCCGGGGGGAAGGGGCCGATCGACGGCGCCGGGGTCGCGACCGGGGTCGGCGTCGGGTCGATCGGGTCGGGGCTCCGACGTGTCGAAGGGGTGGGCTCCGCCGGCGGCGGCGAGACGGCCGTCTCGCTCGCGCACGAGCCGGCGAGCAGCACGAGGAGGACGAACGACGAGATTGGAGACCGCATCGTTGGATGCTATCGGCGCTTCGCGCGCCGGACGGGAGCCTGCGTAGGATGCGGCCCGTGTCGGACCGATCGCCCCGCGGCGTCGCGGACTCGAGCGTCACGCTCACCCAGATGATGGAGGTGACCGACGCGAACGTCGCCGGCAACGTCCACGGCGGCGTGATCATGCGCCTCGTCGACACCGCCGCCGCGCTGGCCGCCATCAAGCACTCGGGCGGGCTGGCGCTCACGGTCGCGATCGACGAGATGACGTTCCTGGAGCCGGTGTACATCGGCGAGGTGGTCACGCTCCGGGCTTCCGTGAACGACGCGGGCACCACCTCGATGGAGTGTGGCGTCCGGGTGGAGGCCCACGATCCGCTCACCGGGCGGGTCCGGCACGTCAACACGGGGTACCTCGTGTTCGTGGCGGTCGACGGCGAGGGCCGTCCCCGCCCTGTTCCACCGCTGCTCGTGGAGTCGGAGCTGGAGCGGCGGCGGCAACGTGAGGCGAAGCTTCGACGCGAGCGCCGCATCGTCCACCGCGAGGCGATCCAGGCGGCGAGGGTGGCGGAGGACGAGCTCGGGGTGTGACCGGCCCCGGCCCACCGGCCACGGCGCCGCGCGCGTGCCTGGGAGTATGGAGGGAGAGCTAAGGAAGGAGCCGCAGTGGCGCTCGACGGCGCTCGCATCCGGCTGGAGACCCAGGACGGGCCGCTCGAGATCTTCTCGCTGCCCTGGCTACGGGATCAGGGCCTCGGAGACGCGTCCCGCGCGCCCCACACGGTGAGGATCCTGGTCGAGAACCTGCTCCGGCGGGCCGGGAGCCTGGACGTCTCCGACGACGACGTCCTCGCGCTCGCCCGCTGGCCGGAGCCCGCGAAGACCCTGGCCTTCATGCCCGCGCGGATCCTGATGCAGGACTTCACCGGCGTCCCCGCGGTCGTGGACCTCGCCGCGATGCGGAGCGCCGTCGTGCGGGCCGGCGGAGATCCGGCCGAGGTGAACCCGCTCGTCCCCGCCGATCTGATCATCGATCACTCGGTGCAGGTGGACCTGTTCCGGACCCCCGAGGCGTACGAGGCGAACATCGAGTGGGAGTACCGCCGGAACGGCGAGCGGTACGCGCTGCTCCGATGGGCGCAGCAGGCCTTCGACGGCCTGCGCGTCGTCCCGCCGGGCGCCGGCATCTGCCATCAGGTGAACCTGGAGCATCTCGGGCAGGTCGTGTGGGTCGGTGACGGCGTCGCGTTCCCCGACACCCTGGTGGGGACCGACTCGCACACCACGATGATCAACGGGCTCGGCGTGCTCGGCTGGGGGGTCGGAGGCATCGAGGCCGAGGCGGCGATGCTCGGCCAGCCGATGTTCCTGCCGCATCCCGACGTGGTCGGCGTGCGCACCACGAACGAGCTTCCTGCGGGGACGACGGCGACCGACCTCGTCCTGACGCTCACGGAGATGCTGCGCGCACACGGGGTCGTCGGGCGGTTCGTCGAGTTCTTCGGCGCGGGGCTGTCTTCACTGACGATCGCCGACCGCGCCACGCTCTCGAACATGTGTCCCGAGTACGGCGCGACGTCCGCGTACTTCCCGGTGGACCAGCGGACCCTGGAGTACCTCGCCTTCACCGGGCGGGGTCACCTGATCGACCGCGTCGAGCGCTACACGAAGGCCCAGGGGCTGTTCCGGACCGACGACGATCCCGCGCCGGCGTTCACGGAGACCCTCGAGCTGGATCTCTCGGCCGTCGAGCCGTCGATGGCCGGGCCGAGGCGGCCGCAGGACCGCGTTTCGCTGCCGATGGTGTGGGCGTCGTTCGTGGACGCCTTCGAGCGAGACCTCGAGCCCTCTCCGCAGCCGACGGAGGTCGGTCGGTTCCTCGGAGAGGGCGGCAACGCGGAGGCCAATGCTCGGCCGAGGGAATGGAGCCCGGAGGTGAAGCCCGACGAGCGCGACGTGGGGCACGGATCCGTCGTGATCGCCGCAATCACCTCGTGCACGAACACTTCGAACCCGTCGGTGATGGTCGCGGCCGGCCTGCTCGCGAAACGGGCCGTGGAGGCGGGACTCGCGTCGAAGCCGTGGGTCAAGACGTCGCTGGCGCCGGGATCCCGCGTCGTCACGGACTACCTCGACCGCGCGGGGTTGCTGCCGTACCTCGAGAAGCTCGGGTTCGGGCTGGTGGGGTTCGGCTGCACGACCTGCATCGGGAACTCGGGTCCGCTCCCGGAGGACGTCGCCGCCGTGATCGAGGAGGAGAAGCTCAACGTCGTGGCCGTGCTCTCCGGCAACCGGAACTTCGAGGGCCGGATCCACCCCCAGGTGCGGGCGAGCTACCTGGCGTCGCCGCCGCTCGTCGTCGCCTACGCGCTCGCGGGACGGATCGACTTCGACCCGACGACGGAGCCGCTCGGGGAGGGCGTCGACGGTCCGGTCTTCCTCCGAGACCTGTGGCCGGCGCCCGACGAGGTCGTCGCGACGATCGCGACGGCCGTCTCCGAAGACCAGTTCGAAAGCCAGTACGGCCGGATCTGGGAGGGGGACGAGCGGTGGGCCGGGCTCCCCACGCCCAGCGGACCGGTGTACGCGTGGGATCCGGAGTCGACGTACGTCCGCGAGCCGCCGTACTTCGACGCGATGCCGGATCCCGGGCGAGGCTTCCGCGTGGAGGGGGCGCGGGTGCTCGTGAAGGTGGGGGACTCGATCACGACCGATCACATCTCGCCGGCGGGGGCGATCCGGCCGGACGCACCCGCCGGGCGGTATCTCGTCGAGCGCGGCGTCCAGCAGCGCGACTTCAACTCCTACGGCGCCCGGCGCGGCAACCACGAGGTGATGCTGCGGGGGACGTTCGCGAACGTGCGGCTCCAGAACGAACTGGCGCCGGGCACCGAGGGCCCGTGGACCACGCACATGCCGAGCGGCGAGGTGATGACCGTCTACGACGCGGCGACGCGGTACCGGGACGGAGGCGTTCCGCTCGCCGTGCTCGCGGGCCGTGAGTACGGGAGCGGGTCGTCGCGGGACTGGGCCGCGAAGGGCCCCGCGCTGCTCGGCGTGCGCTTCGTCCTCGCGGAGTCCTTCGAGCGGATCCACCGATCGAACCTCGTCGGCATGGGGGTCCTCCCGCTGCAGTTCGCGCCGGGCGAGAGCGCCGGCACCCACGGGCTCACCGGACGAGAGACCCTCACCGTCCGCGGCCTCGAGGAGGAGATCGTCCCGCGCGGCGAGGCGACGGTCGACGTCACCGCGGAGGACGGCTCGACGCGGTCCTTCCCGGTGACGGTACGGATCGACCAGGCAGCCGAGGCCGTCGTGTTCTCGCACGGCGGGATCCTCCCCATGGTGTTCCGTGAGGTGCTCGCGAGCTGAGGCGCGGGCTGCCCGACCCTCACGCCTGCGCGGACGCACCCGGGCCCATGCGACCCTCCGCCGCCCGGAGCAGGTCCTCCAACGCGACCGGCTGCTCGGGGTCGTAGATCGCCGTCCCGACGGAGATCCGTAGGGGTCGGGGCTCGGGTCGTCGCGCGTCGTGCACCGCGATCGCCTCCACGAGCCGGGACAGGACCGTCACCTCCGCGCCGCGGGCCTCGCCCGAAAGCAGCACGCAGAAGGTGTCGGGCGCGACGCGGGCAGGCAGGTCTGCGTCTCGGATCGCGCTCAGGACGACCTCGGCCGCCTCCGCCACGACCTCGTCGGCCGCTCCCGGTCCGCCGGAGGTCGCGATGTCCTCGAAATCGTCGAGGCGCACGAAGAGCAACACGATCGGCGTCCGCGCGCGATCCGCCATCCGCAGCTGATGCTCCGCGATGGCCACGAACCCCCGGAGGTTCGGCATCCGGGTGAGGTCGTCCATCGTGGCGAGCTCACGTCGCATCCGGCGGCGGTCGACGGCGTAGCGGATCGCGCGGGGGAGGAGCCCTTCCCCGACCGACCCTCGAACCAGGTGGTCCTCGGCGCCGGCGTGCAACGCCACGGCCCCGTCGGCCTCATGACCGGCTTGTGTCAGCACGAGCACCGCGGCGGCCGGCGTCTTCAGCCGCAAGACCTCCAACGCTTCGAGGGGCCCCGGGCCGTCGAGGGACACGACGACGGCGTCCTGATCGGAGCCCGGACCGAGCGCGGTGAGGTCCGGGATCCGACTGGTTTCGAAGGTGGCGTCGCGATCCAGCTCCGCTCCGAAGTCGTCGCCGGTGCCGACCAGCAGTACCCGGATCGCGTCACTCGCCACGGCTCCATCCCCCCAGCGGCGCATCATCGCATGAGGCTGGTGGACGGTCGAACCATCCAAGCGCGGCCGGCCCGCTACGGAGCCGAGCGGGTGACCGCCTCGAGCACCTGGTCGAAGCGGGGGAGCGTCCGCTCGTCCGAGTACGCAGCCTCGAAGGCGCGCCTCGCGTTCCGCGACTGCTCCTCCGCGAGGCGCGGGTCCTTCCGGAGCAGCCGGATCGCATCGATCATCCCGTCGAGGTCGCCCTGGCGGACCGAGGAGCCGCACCCGTAGCGTTCGATCGCTTCGTCGACGTTGGTCCCGGTCGGGCCGGAGTAGACGATCGGGAGGCCCATCGCCAGGCTGCCGTTCAGTTTGCAGGGGCTCATGACCCCGCGCCAGGCATCATCGAGGGAGATCAGCGTGCAATCGGCTCCCGACAGCAGCGACGGCGTCCGCTCCCTCGTGACGTATCCGCGGAGCAGCACGTTGCCGATCCCGCTCCGCGCCGCGTCGCGCTCCAGCTCCCCGAACCGCGTCCCGCCTCCGACGAAGAGGAAGACCACGTCTTCGTCCTCGAGCGCGGCGGCCGCGTCGACGATCGGCTGGATGCGCGATCCGAAGCCGAGGTTCCCGAGGTGCAGGACGACGAACCGATCCTTCAACGCCGGGTCGTCGTACCCCTCCCACGGGTCGGGATCGAGGTCCGCCGGGAACAGCGAGATCGGTTCCCAGGAGGGGATCGCCGTCCCCTCCGGCGAGCCGTCGCTCGCGTAGCCGGCGAGGATGCGCTCCAGCATCGCGGCATCCATCGCCACGACGTGATCGACCCGCCGCACGAGGGCGCGCTTCAGCCCGCGGAGGACGCGGGAAGCCAGGCCGCCGGCGCGGATCGTCCCGAGCGCCTCCACGGCGTCCGGGTACACGTCGTGCGACCAAAGGATCACTCGCGTCCGCGGGTGCAGGAGCTTGTGGGCGACTGCGGTCACGAGCGCGTAGGGAGGGCTCGTGAGCACGACGATCGCGTCCTGCGCAGGCAGCGTGAGCAGCCGGACGAGGGCACCCGCCAGGAACGAGAGGTAGTCGCCGAGCCGCCTCGCCGTGGTCCGCTTGCCGAGACCGGGTGTCCAGATCCGTACGATCCTCGGGGTGTCCGACACGTCGCCGGACGCCGCGGCCGCCGAGCCGGTCGGTCCACCGACGTATCCGCCGGTCCCGGCGATCACGGTCACGCGGTCGCCGCGCTCGGCTCGATGTTCCGCGAGCGACGCGGCCATGTGGCCGGTCGGCGAGAGGTCCGGTGGGTAGAACAGGTTCACGATCGAGAGACGCACGGCGACCTTTCCGGGTCCGCGTGGGGGTTCCCAGGCCGTCGGCCCTGGAGGCGTTGCTAGCGTAACAGTCGCCCTGCGGTCGCCTCCGTTAGCCGGGGACGGCCGGACACTCGGACGCCACCGCCGATGGCCCCGGCGGCTGATACGAAGCGGGGACGACGATCGCGACCTCCGCCTCGGCCAGGGGTCGCGGTCCGACCACCGACACGTCCGGGAAGTACGCGGCGACGACCCCCACGCTCGTCTCGGCGCCCTCCGCGAACACGATCGCCGGTCCGGGCACGTCGGGACCCTCTGACGCCGGTCGGATCCCCGGGGTCACGTCGAAGCCCGCGTCCGCGAGGATCGACTCGACCTCGGTCGCGACTCCCCCGGAACGCCGGTCCACCACGGCGACCGTGATGTTCGCCTCGGACGGGGGCGTGTCGACCAGCTCCGTCCCGACGGGCCCGATCGGTCGACCCTCGCGGATCGCCGCGAAGAGCCGTTCCGCGGACGGATCCATCTTCACGACGGACTTCTCACCGACGAAGGCGCTCGTACCGGGCACGGCCCGGAACTCGACCGCCCCGGTGCTGAGCCCACGGAGCTGTCCGACGAGGTAGACGAGCTCGCTCGGGAGGAGGCGCGCGTCGCGTCGGAGCCCCTCGAGCACATGTGGGACGAGGCCCGGGGCCCGGACGATCATCGAGGGCTCGAGCATCTGATTCACCAATGCCCGGAGGAACTGCTGCTGGCGTCCGATCCGCGAGAAGTCGGGGACGTCGTCGCACGGCAGATGACGAGCCCGGACGTACGCGAGGGCCTGCTCTCCTTCGAGCCGCTGGCAGCCCGGCGCGATGTTGAGCCCCGCGTTGGGATCGACGATGCGTCCTTCCTCGGCGACGTAGACCTGGATCGGGTTGCCGTCCGCGTCGTTGGCCGGCAGCCAGCCGGGCGTGTTCACGTTGTAAGTCGGGATGCACATCTCGACGCCGCCGATCGTGTCGACCACGGTCCGGAAGCCGTCGAGATCCACGTAGAGGTAATGGTCGATCGCCAGGCCCGTGAGGTCCGCAACCGTCTGCGCCATCCGCCGGGGTCCGTCCTCGCGGAGTCCTCCTTCGAATGCGGTGTTGATCCGGTCGAACCTCCCGCCGTCGATCTTCACCCAGAGATCCCGAGGGAAGGACAGCACGATCGCCTTCTGCAGCTCCGGGTCCGTGTGGACCAACATGATCGTGTCGGCGCGCGCGCCGCCGATGTCGGCGTTCGTCCCGAACCGGGTGCCGAGGCCGGCCCGCGAGTCGGACCCGAGCAGCAGGTAGTTGCACGGGCTCTGCGAGCAGCGGCTCGGCGGTGCCGACGGCGACGTCGAAGGTCCGACCGGCCCAGGGAAGCCCCCGTGTACTACGCCTCGCCCGCGGAGCTGGACCCACTGCACCGTCGCCACGGTCGCGACGCCGGCGGTGAGGAGGGAGAGCGAAGCGGACACCGCGATCAGCGCCCGGACGATCGGAGCGCGTCCCTCGCGTGCGGGTTCCATGGGACGAGCCTAGCGGTGCGCCGGGTGGCTC
>DASQTT010000196.1:0-2196 GCA_035641735.1 Actinomycetota bacterium
GACGGAGACGGGAAGCGCAGCCCGCCGAGTGCGAGATGCGATCCCGGCTGGCCCCGACCACGACCTAACCCTCGCCCTGTACGACGGGTGGGGTCGGCTGTCCGACGATGAGTTCGGCCGCGACTACGAGCGGGCCATGAAGGTCAGGGAGGAGCGGGCGAACGCGTTGGCTCGTCAGCTGACCGAGTCGCTCTCCGACGAGGTCATCCTCGGCCAGGTGGACGAACGCCTGAGTGCGTTGGCTGCGCTTCCGTCCGCCCGAGGCAACGCCGGCCCGTTCGTCTGGGCACTTGTCACCGCTAGACCCTCCCTCGGTACGGCGGTCGCGGCGAGAGTTGCCGCAGATCCCGGATCGGGCCTCGCCCAGGTTCTCGCCGTGACGCTTGCCGCGCTCGCGGAACACGCTCCCACCGAAGTGATCGACGCGATCGATCCGCTCCTCGCTATCGGTGACCTCACGGTTCGGCGGGAGGTCGCTCAGGCATTCGGATGGAACCGGGGTGGCTCCCGATCGGTCCTCATCCCAGGAGAGCTCGACCTTCTCCTTCGACTCGCCGGCGACCGCGACGACTTCGTCCGCACCTGTGCGATCCGTGCCGCGCAACGACTTGCTCCCCACCGGCCCGACGCAGCCCTGAACCTGCTGGTGAGCGTACGGTTCGCCGATTCGACCACAGTGGCGGACCAGCTGTTCCAGGCGCTCGGACCGCACGGCGAACTCGATTGGCGTCAACTCCCCACGGGGCAGATGGAAAGGTTCCTCGCCGAACTCGAGGCGTGCCCGTCGATCGAGGACCACGGGATCATGACGTTCCTCGCGGACCTGTCCGGAGAGGAGCCCGACGACGTCGTCCGGCTCCTCCAACGCCGGGTCCAGCACTCTGAACAGCCCGACGTCGACTCGGACTATCGGCCTCTGCCGTTCACGTGGGGCGAGGAACTCAAGGTTCGCGAGACACCACAGTTTCCGACGATCCTCCGACACCTTCGCCTGTGGATCGCCCAACGCGCTGACTCGTGGCATCGCCGAGAAGCCGGCGCCGAACTGTTCGAGACAGTCGCCGGGGTCTTCGACGACACGGTGATGGCGATCCTCGAGGAAGGCGCGAACACCGGCGATGACAACGAGATGATCGCCGTCGCCGCCATCCTCCGGAAGGTGCCGCCGTACTTCCCGTTCGACGAGGTCGACTTCGTCCGCCGGATTCTGGCAACCGCGGCATCCCGCAGCCAGGAACATCTCCAGCGGGTCGGCAGTGCGCTGACTGCCGCTGCAGTGAGCGGCGTCCGGATGGGGACCCCCGGTCAACCGTTCACCGAAGACCTCGAGCAACGAGACCGAGCCCGGAAGACCGCGGACAAGATGCTGAAGGGCTCACACGAGGAACGCCTCTACCGCGGCCTGGAAAGGTCTGCCGAGGACAACATCCTGTGGCACGCCGAACGTGACGATCTGCTGGACGGCCGCGACTGGTAGCCCAGCATCACGGCGTCAGACTTCTGGACGGGGCCCGTCATGCGCTGGACGAGGAAATCAGTCGCGGCCGGCCGCCACACAGGTAACGCGCCTTCGGTCAACCCTGAACGGGCTCGAGAAGGCGAGACTGCTGCCGAGCGCAATGCTCGAGTCCGCCGAGCATCAAGGTCGTAGTCGCGCGACAGACGTTTGTCTGATGCGGTCCAGTCACGTTATCGCAGGTCACGTTGGTGTGGTCGTCTGTCCTGTCCGGTCGGGACTGGCCATCTTCGGCCCAGTAGATGGCCAATCGGATGGCCAAGACAACCCGGGCGCAGGGGACTCAGCCACGTCGCACGCGGCGACTCGGAACAGAACGTCGGCCACGCGTCCGAATCACTGCGGGCCGCGCGTTTGGGTCCCATCTTCGGCCAAGCCACTCCCGAACCCGAACCAAGGCTACGACGACCACGCGTCCGCGTCGCACGCCAACCACGACGACCTCAACGAGAGCGCGAAGAACTGCTTGACAAACAAAGAGGACTCGTTCGGGTCGGGTTCTCCGACCGCTTGCAGGAGGCAGCGCTAGCCGCTCGGACTCTCAGCGACGGTGCCTCCGACCCGGCGTTTCCTGTGTGAGGCCCTGCCGTCAAGGCCCTCTTGGCGCGCAGTGCTCCGGACCGCAGGCGTTGGTCAAGGTGGAGCGCCCGCAGCGAAGCGAGGACGAACGACACCCTCTG
>DASQTT010000197.1:0-7982 GCA_035641735.1 Actinomycetota bacterium
AACAGCGCGCCGATCCCGACGGCGCTCTTCACTCCGCCGATCGGCATCGGACCCGCCTCGGTAACGCCGAGGTGCAGGGGGTAGTCGCACTTCTCCGCGAGCTGGCGGTATGCCTCGATCATCACCCGGGGGTTCGAGTGCTTCACGGAGATCTTGATGTCGTAGAAGTCCTCGTCCTCGAGGATCCGCGCCTCGGAGATCGCCGACTCGACCAGGGCTTCCGGCGTCGGAGCGCCGTACCGGGCCAAGAGGTCCTTCTCGAGCGACCCGGCGTTGACGCCGATCCGGATCGGAACGCCGCGCCCCTTCGCCTCCCGGGCGATCAGCCGGACCTTGTCCTGGTACTTGATGTTGCCGGGATTGATCCGGAGGCCGTGGATCCCCGCCTCGAGCGCCGCGATCGCGTACTTCCACTGGAAGTGGATGTCGGCCACGACCGGGACGGTCGACTTGGCGGCGATCGCCTCGAGCGCCCGGGCATCCTCCCAGTGCGGCACCGCCACGCGGACGATGTCCACGCCCGCGGCGACGAGGGACGCGATCTGCTGCAGCGTCGCGTTGACGTCGGCGGTCTTCGTCGTGGTCATCGACTGCACCGACACGGGCGCGCCGCCGCCCACGGCCACGCGGCCGACGTGGAGTTGCCGTGTCGGACGTCGTTCCATCATCACGAACCAGTCTCTCAGCTCCCGATCACCTGGAAGACGACCGTCCGGTCCTTCGGCTCATCCATCTCGAAGAAGATCAGCCGTTGCCAGGCTCCGAGCGTGGGCTCGCCGGCGATCACCGGGATCGAGTGGGACGTGGCCGACACCAGCATCGCCTTGACGTGCGCATGCCCGTTCTTGCGTTCGTCGGGATGCAGGTTCTGGGTCCGGATCTCGAAGTCGTCGTGGCGGTAGTAGGCGCCGTCGTGGGGCACGAGGTCCGTGAGATGCCGGCGGAAGTCCTCGAGCGCGCCGTCCTCCCACTCGTTGATCAGCAGGACACAGGTCGTGTGGGCGCAGAACGCCACGGCGATGCCGTCCGTCACGCCGGCGTCCTTCACGGCCCGACGGAGGTCGTCGGTCAGGTCCAGGAACGCGTAGCGGGTTTCCGGCCGCACCGTGATCGACGTCATGGCCGTCTTCATACCCGCACTTCGACCGGCGCGGCGTCCCTGGCCATCGGGAGATCGAACCGGAAGACGCTCCCCCGGCCCGGCTCGCTCTCCGCCGCGATCGTGCCGCCGTGCGCCTCCACGACGGACCGCGCGATCGCCAGCCCGATCCCGGTGCCGCCTTCCTCCCTGGCGCGCCCGTGGTCGACGCGATAGAAGCGCTCGAACAGCCGCGGCAGGTGCTCCGGTGCGATGCCCGAGCCGGTGTCGGCGACGGCGACGTGGACCGCGCCGCTCTCGACGCGCGCCGAGACGGTGACCGTTCCGCCGCCGGGGGTGAACCGCATCGCGTTGTCGACGAGGTTGAACAGCACCTGGTGCAGCCGCTCCGGGTCGGCGAGGACGGGAGGAAGATCGTCTGGGACGTCGTTCCGGAGCGCCGACGCCTGTCCGGGCATCGCCACGCCGATCTCGGAGAACAGCTGCTGCACGAGCGGGTGGAGAGCCAGCCGCTCCGGCCGCATCGCCACCTCACCGGATTCGAGCTTGGAGAGCTCTAGCAACTGGTCGACGAGGCGTCCGAGCCGCTCCACCTGCCCAAGCATCACGGCCAGGGTGGCGGGCTCGGTCCCCTCCACCCCGTCGAGGATGTTCTCGAGGTGCGCCCGGATCGCGGTGATCGGCGTCTTCAGCTCGTGGGACACGTTCGCGACGAGGTCGCGACGGCTCTGCTCCAGCGTCATGAGCTCCGCGCTCATCCGGTTGAAGGCGGTCGCGAGCTGCCCGACCTCGTCGCGGCTGCGCGTGTGGACCCGCACGGAGTAGTCACCGGTCTCCATCCGGCGGGCCGCCGACGCCATGTCCCGCAGCGGCTGCGTCATCCCGCGAGCGATCCACCTCGCGACGACGAGCGACACCGTGGCCGCGACGACGCCGACGAGCAGGAACTGCCACCAGACGCTCTGGAGGAACCCGGTGGTCGCCGATAGCCGGCCGAACAGGCCTCGCGAGGGCGAACGCGTGAGCACCGTGACCGACCTTCCGTCGGCCGTCGGCACGCTGGCGAACACGTTCGCGCCGATCACCCCCCACCGCGGGGCATCGACGCGCAGCCGCGGCACGTCGCCGAGGTCGACGCCGCGGACCTGCGTGCTCCCGTCGGGCTCGAGCGTCACCACCATCGTCTCCGGCGGCACGTTCTCGAGCCTGCCGGTGGCCGCCAGACGGGCCAGGCTGAGCGCTTCGATCGCCTCGGAGTCCTTCGGCGAGTTGCGCAGCGCGAAGCCGATCAACATGTAGCTGATCGCGAGGGCGAGGCCGACCGCGATCACGACGGTGGAGCCGAGCTTCGTGCGGATCGACGTGAGACGGTCCAGCGGGCGGGACGTCATGGTCACTCCTTGAACGCGTAGCCGACACCGTGGACGGTGCGGATGAAGCGCGGATCGTTCCCGTCCTCGCCGAGCTTCCGCCGGAGTCGCGCGACGTGGGAGTCAACCACTCGCCCGCCGGCGTGGTCGCGGTATCCCCAGATCCGGTCCATCAGCTGGTCGCGCGATACCACCACGCCCGGCTCCCGCGCCAGGACGTGCAGGATCTCGAACTCGAGCGGCGTCAGCTGGATCTCCTCGCCGTCCACCTCGACGAGACGCCGGCGCCCATCCACGAGGAGCCCGTGCCGCTCGATCGGCGCGCCGTCGGCGGAGCCCTCGATCCGCTCCCTCCGTCGCAGGATCGCCTGGACGCGCGCCGCGAGCTCACGGAGGCTGAACGGCTTCGTCAGGTAGTCGTCCGCCCCGACGGCGAAACCGGCCACCTTGTCGGCCTCCTCGGTCCTCGCGGTGAGCATCAGCACGGGCGTCCAGCCGTCGCGCTGGATCCGTTGGCAGACCTCGAGCCCGTCCATCCCCGGCAGCATGAGGTCGAGGACCACGAGATCGGGGCGGCGCTCGGCATGGACGTGGATCGCTTCGGGACCGTCGGCGGCCACGAGCACCTCGTAGCCCTCGCTCTGGAGCCGGGCCCGCACCGCTTCGGCGATCGCCTCCTCGTCCTCCACGACGAGCACGGTCTTCGTTGCCACGCCGCTCATCGTATCCACCGCATCGTCGCGCTCCGTGCGCGACGATGTGGAGAGTTCGTGGCGGACGACTCAGATCACGGGCAGCGGCTCGGTGATGTCGAGCACGGCCGTCGCGATCGCGAAGATCGAGAGGAACACGATCACGGCGGCCGACACCGGCACGAGCCGCCGGTAGTCGGCGGCGTGCCCGGTGATCTTCTCCCAGACCAGCAGGATCAGATGACCGCCGTCGAGGGGAGGCAGCGGCACGAGGTTCACGACGCCGATGAAGATCGTGACGTACGCGGCCATGTTCAGGAAGAGGGCCCAGTTCCCCTCGCCACCGGCCTCTCCCACCTGCCGGGTGACGCCGACGAGGCTGGCCACATCGTCCGCCCGGCGCGGCTCGTCGCCGAACAGCACCGCGAAGGTACGGCCGACGCCCACCGTGAAGATCTTCGGGATCGTCGTGACGCTGTTCCACGCCGCGGCGCCCGTCCATCGCGTGGCGGCGACGGCGGCCTCGGGTGCCGACAGCGGCTCGGGACCCAAGAGGAAGCCGATCCGACCCTTCTCGATCCCCTCCTCGGTCACGAGGTCCGGCACGATCGACAGGCTCACCTCACGCCCGTCCCGTTCGACGACGTACGTGAGCGGCTCACCGGGATGCTCCTTCGCGAACGGCGTCACGTGGGCACCGAGGTTCTCCGGGGTCGGACGCTCGAGATCTCCGACGCGGACGATCACATCTCCCGGACGCAGGCCGGCCTCGAACGCCGGCGACGGCTCTCCGGCCAGCGTCCGCGTCACCTCGCCGACGACGACCCGTTCGGTGTCGAAATCGCCATAGACGGCGAACAGGACGAAGTAGAGGATCGCCCCGATCAGAGCGTGCGACAGCGGTCCCGCGAGGATCACGAGGGCGCGCTGCCAGATCGGCTTCGCCCCGTAGGCGCGGGCGGCGTCCTCGGGAAGGACCGTCTCGAACGGGTTCATGCCGGCGATCTTCACGTAGCCGCCGGCCGGGATCCCCTTCACCCCGTACTCGGTCTCCCCTCGTCGGAACGACCACAGGCGCGGCCCGAAGCCGACGAAGTACTCCTGGATCTTGAACCCGAACCACCGCGCCACCAGGAGGTGCCCGGCCTCGTGGATCGGGATCACGACGAGCAGGATCAGCGCGAGGAACCCGATGACGGCGAGGGTCGATCCCACTCAGCGGGTCTCGATGATCTCCATGGCGCGGTGACGCGCCCATGCGTCGGCTCGCTCGATGTGGACGACCGAGACGACCGACGGCGGCTCGTGTTGATCGACGATCGCCTGGACGATCTCCACGATCCTCGGCAGCGGGATCTTCCCGTCGAGGAAGGCCATCACGGCGACCTCGTTGGCCGCGTTCATCACCGCGGGAAAGGTGAGGCCCAACCCGCCGACCCGGTAGGCGAGGTCGACGGCCGGGAACGCTTCGTGATCGACCGGCTCGAAGGTGAGGGGCGTCTCGGTGAGCGGGAGCGGTGCGACACCGGTCGGCAACCGCTCCGGCCATCCCAGCGCGAGCTGGATCGGCAGCCGCATGTCCGCCGACGCCATCTCGGCTCGCATCGAGCCGTCTCGGAACTCCGCGATCGCGTGGACCACGCCTTCGGGGTGGATCAACACGTGGATCTGCGAGTACTCCAAGCCGAACAGGTGATGCGCTTCGATCACCTCGAGCCCCTTGTTCATCAGCGTGGCCGAATCGATGGTGATCTTCGGCCCCATCGACCACACCGGATGCTGCAGGGCCTCCTTCATCGACGCCCGCGAGAGCTCCGTCGCGGTCCAGCCCCGGAACGGTCCGCCGGAGCCCGTGATCACGACGCGCTTCAGATCCTCACGGCGCTCGCCGCGCAGCGCCAGCGCCAGCGCCGCATGCTCGGAATCGACGGGCAGGAGCCGTTCCGGCTCCCCCTTGATCAGATCCATCACGAGGTCCCCGCCGACCACCAAGGACTCCTTGTTCGCCAGCGCCACGGTCTTGCCGCTCTGGAGGGCGGCGAGGGTGGGGCCGAGGCCCTGGGAACCCACCAGCCCGTTCAAGACCATGTCGCCCTCGGTGTCGGCGGCGAGCTGCTCGCCCGCCTGAGGGCCCACGAGGAGCTCGACCCCGCGGACCGTGTCGCCCAGGCGGTCGCGAACCTCCTGCGCCGCGGTCTCATCGGCGATCGCGACGAGCGGCGGCAGGAACTCGCGGATCTGGCCGACGAGCAGCTCCTGGTTGGTCCCCGCGGCGGACAGTCCGACCACCTTGAACCGCTCGGGGTTGCGCCGGACGACGTCCAGAGCCTGCGTCCCGATGGAACCCGTTGAGCCAAGGATCGCGACGCTCCGCATGCCCACCAGACTACCCCCGCCCGCAACGGAACACGGCAGGCACCCCGGAAGCGCTACGTGGCGATCACGCGGAGGAACAACAGCGCGGCGGGCGCCACGAACAGGAGCGAGTCGATCCGGTCGAGGACGCCGCCGTGACCGGGCAGGACGCTGCCCATGTCCTTCACGCCGAGGTCGCGCTTCGCGAGCGACTCGGCGAGGTCGCCGAAGGTAGCCGCCAACGAAACGACGACGCCGAGCAGCATCGCGTTCACCCGGGCGTCTTGGAAGATCCCGGGGTCGGCGTCCACGAACGCGGTGACGAACGCCATCGAGACGATCACCGTGATCACCGTGGCGCCGACGAGGCCCTCGATCGACTTCCTCGGGCTCGTGGCCGGTGCGAGCGGTCGCTGAACGAACGATCCGCCCCAAACGGAGCCGATCAGGAAGGCCGCGGTGTCGAAAACGAAGGTGAGCGCGACCACGGCGATCACCACCTCGGTCCCGAACAGCTGCAGGATCATCAGCAGCGCGCCGGCGAGCGCCGGGATCCAGAGCACCCCGAGCACCGTGAGCCCGATGTTCCCGACCGAGTCCTTCCGGTGCGCCGGTGGAACCGCCATGAACCACAGGAACGTGGCGAGCAGCCCGAGGGAGAGCATCGACGCCAGCCCGGCGTCCAGGTGGTAGTACGCGCCCGCGAGTACCAGCGCGCCCGTCACGAGGCCGACGGCGGTGGCCGGCTGCCGATGGTGCGCCACCATCACGCCGTAGAGCTCTCCCTGGGCGACCAGTGCGACGATCGCGGCGAAGACCGCGAACACGCTCTCGCCGATCAGCAGTGCCACGATGGCGGCCGCGGCCAGCAGGATGCCCGTCAGGAACGCCGCGGGGACGTCGCGTTCGGAGCCGCGGCGGTCGAGGTCGGCCCCGACCTCGACCGAAGCCGGCTCTTGCCAGCTCGGGCCGCCCAACCCCTCCGCGCCGACCAGGACCGTCCTCGACGGTTCCTCGTCGGCCATCGCGGCGAACGTGTCTTCCTCCTCCTCGTCGGCCGGATACGGCTCGGCGCGGCTCAGCTCGTCCAAGAGGTCGCCCGCGGTCTCCTCGTCGATCTGCACCACGCGCCGCTGGGGGGCGCCGACGTCTTCCTGCGGGAGGGAACCGGCGAAGTGCGCGGCGGCCTCCTCGAGCTCCTCGTCGGAGGGCCGCTCGGTCGCCACCTCGTCCGACCACACGGTGTCGTCGTCGTCCCCCGCCAGCTCGGCGCCGGCGACGCCCGTGGACGGCGCGCGCTCGAACTCGTCCTGCTCGTCGGTCTCGGGGGTCCGCAGCGCCTCGTCGACGGCGTCGAGCGACGCGGTGTCGTACCAGGAGTCGTCGTCGTCCGTCGTGCTCGCGGGCGACACGTCGACGTCATCCTCGTCGCCGAAAGCTGCTTGTGACGGGGCGAGCTCCTCGTCCTCGTCATCGGCATGAGGAACGGTCACGACCGCTTCCGGCTCGGGACGCACGCTCACGTGCTCCTCGTCGGCGACGCCGGCGCCGGCCGGCTCCTCGGGCTCCTCCCACTCGACGTCTTTGATCGGGGCGAAGAACTTGTCCAGATCCTCGAACAGATCGTCTTTCTCGCGCTCGTCGGGCACTAGACCTCCATGAGCTCCGATTCCTTGTGGCGCTGGATCTCGTCGATCTCGGCCACGTGACGGTCCGTCAGCTTCTGGAGCTCCTTCTCTCCCCTCGCGAGCTCATCTTCGGAGATGAGATGGTCCCGCTCAAGCTTCTCGATGTCATCCTTCGCATGACGGCGAACGTTCCTGATCGCCACGCGGCCTTCTTCCGCGCGATGGTGCACCTGCTTCACCAGCTCCCTCCGCCGCTCCTCGGTGAGCGCGGGGAACGCCAGGCGGATCACCTGCCCATCGTTCGACGGCGTGATGCCCAGGTCGCTCTGCTGGATCGCCTTCTCCACCTGACCGATCGAGTTCTTGTCGAAGGGTTGGATCACGAGCAGCCGGGGCTCCGGGACGTTCACGCTCGCGAGCTGGTTCAGCGGAACCGGGGCGCCGTAGTACTCGACCGTGATGCGCGTGAGCACGGCGGCCGACGCGCGGCCGGTCCGGATCGACGAGAGCTCCTCACGGAGGTGCGTGAGCGCCTGCTCCATCTTGTGCTCCGCGTCCTTCAACGCGGTCTCGACGGTCATCCGCCGCCCCCGTGTACGAGCGACCCGACGCGCTCACCCATCACGACCCGTCGGATGTTCCCTTCCTCCCAGAGATCGAAGACGATGATCGGTAGCTTGTTCTCCATGCACAGCGAGATCGCGGTCGCGTCCATCACCTGATAGCCCTCGCGGAGGAAATCGGAGTACTCGAGCGTCTCGAGCCGCGTGGCGCCGGGCACCACCTTGGGGTCGGCCGTGTAGACACCGTCGACCTTGGTGCCCTTCAGCAACGCCTC
>DASQTT010000198.1:0-3047 GCA_035641735.1 Actinomycetota bacterium
AGCCGTGATGTGGAAGGCGTCGTCCGACGCGCCGTAGCCGGCGACCTCGCAGTAGACCCGAGCGCCACGTGCATTCGCGTGCTTCTCTGACTCGAGGATCAGCGTGCACGCGCCCTCGGACAGCACGAACCCGTCCCGCGCCTGGTCGAACGGCCGCGACGCGGTCTCCGGATCGGGGTTCTTCGTGAGCGCCGTCATCTGCGCGAAGGCGGCGACCGTGAGGGGGAGCGTTGCGGCCTCCGAACCGCCGGCGACACAGACGTCGAGGTAGCCGTCCCGGATGTACCGCAGCGCCTCACCGATCGCGTGGTTCGACGACGAACAGGCGGAGACCGTGCACAGGTTCGGGCCGGTGAAACCGAACCGCATCGCGATGTGGCCGCTCGCGGCGTTCGCCATCAGGGCGGGCACCATGAACGGCGACACGCGGCCCGGACCCTTCTCGAGCAACACACTGTGCTGGTTGAGCAGGGTCTCGATGCCGCCGATGCCGGTAGCGAAGATCACGCCCCCGCGCTCGGAGGGAACCTCGGGCTGACCCGCGTCCTCCCAGGCGAGGGCGGCCGATGAGACGCCGAAGTGGACGAAGCGATCGGTCCGACGGATCTCCTTCGCGTCCAGCCACGGCGACGGATCGAACGCCGGGACCTCGCCCGCCACCTTGACCGGGAGGTCATCGGTCTCGAACGCCGTGATCAGCCGGATCCCGTTGCGGCCGGACGTGAGCCCCGTCCAGAAGTCGTCCACGCCGGTGCCCACCGGCGTGACCGGTCCGATCCCGGTGACGACGACCCGCTCGCCCATCGCGTCAGGACGATCCGAGCTTCTGCTCCACCAACGCCACGGCCTGTCCGACGGTCTTGACCCCTTCCATCTCTTCCTCGGGGATGTCGATGCTCCACTCCTCCTCGAGGGCGAGCACCGCCTCGACGAGGTCGAGCGAGTCGGCGTTCAGATCCTCGGCGAAACGGGCGTCGGGCACGACCTGAGCCTCGTCGACCGCGAGCTGCTCGGCGAGGACCTTGCGGACCCGAGACTCGATCTCTGCCTTGTCCATCCTTCCCTTCCTCCTCTGTGAGTCCTGCGTGTTCGTTCGAGACGCCGGCCCATGCTACGGGGGCCGGCCGTCCTTCGACTAGGCGGTCAGCCCGCCGTCCACGGGCAGGACCGCACCGTTCACGTACGAGGCCTCCTCCGACATCAGGAAGCGCACTACGCTCGCGACCTCCTCGAGGTGCGCAGCTCGACCCACCGGCGTTTGGTCCAGGTAGTACGCCCGCGCCGGCTCGGTCAGGTGGGAGGTCATGTCCGTGTCGAGCAGCCCAGGGCACAGGGCATTCACCGTGATGCCCTTGACTCCGACCTCTCGGGCGAGCGACCTCGTCAGCCCGACGAGACCGGCCTTGGTGGCCGCGTAGACGGTCTGACCCGCGTTGCCGTGCAGGGCGACCGCCGAGGACATGTTCACGATCCGCCCCCACTTGGCTCGGAGCATCCACCGCAGCGCGGACTGACAGCACAGGAACGCGCCCCGGAGGTTGGTCGCCATGGTCCGCTCGTAGACGTCCATCGGGTACTTGAGGAGGAGCCCGTCTCGCGACATCCCCGCGTTGTTCAGCAGGCCCGTCACCGGCCCCAGCTCGTCGCCCACCCTTCGGAACGCCTCGACGACCGAACCCTCCTCCGTGACGTCCATCGCGACGGCCAGACCCGGCGTGCCGATCGCCTCGAGGCTCGTGAGCGTCTCCTTGGCGTCGGCCTCGCTCGAGCGATAGCCGATCGCCACGCTCCAGCCGTCGCGCGCGAGCGCCTCCGCGCACGCTCGCCCGATGCCGCGCGAACCCCCGGTGACCACGGCGACCTTGGGAGAGGGCACGCTCATGGTCTCGCCGGCCCCGTCCAGCGGATCAGGTTCGCGCCCCATGCGAGCCCGGCGCCGAACGACGTCAGCAGCACCAGATCGCCCTCGCGGATCCGGCCCGCGCGCCACGCGCGATCGAGGGCGACCGGGATCGAGGCGGCGGACGTGTTCCCGACGGACTCGACGTCGACGACCGCGTGGTCGATCGGGATCTTCAGGCGTTCGGCCACCGCGATCATGATCCGCGCGTTCGCCTGGTGGGGGATCAGCAGGTCGACGTCCTCCGGGGCGAAGCCGGACTTCTCGAGCAGCTGGCGGCACGCACTCGCCATCTCGACGACCGCCCGCTTGAAGACCTCGCGGCCGTTCGGCATCTGGATCGCATGGTCGTTCGCGTCGACCGACGCATGACTCGCGGGCTCGGCGGAGCCGCCCCCGGGGATGATCAAGATCTCCGCGGCGCGTCCGTCGGCGCCGAGCACCGATCCGAGCACCCCGGGCTCCTGGGAACGACGCAGGACCACCGCGCCCGCGCCGTCGCCGAACAGCACGCACGTGGTGCGGTCGTGGAAGTTCATCACCCGAGAGAGCACCTCGGCGCCCATCACGAGCACCGTCTCGGCCTGTCCGGACTCGATGAAGGCCGTCGCCGTCGCCAACGCGTAGGAGAAGCCGGCACACGCGGCGTTCACATCGAACGCGGGCGCCGCGATCCCCAGCTCGCGTTGCACCCACACCGCGGTGGAGGGGATCGGGGTGTCACCGGTCAGCGTCGCGCAGATGAGGAGGTCCAGCTGCTCCGGCGCGATCGACGCCGCCTCGAGCGCTCGCGTGGCGGCATCGGTGGCGAGGTCGGACGTGGTCTGACCGTCCGCGGCGAAATGCCGTTCGCGGATCCCGGTGCGTTCTCGGATCCATTCGTCGCTGGTCTCGATGAACGTCTCGAACCACTCGTTCGGCACGATCCGCTCCGGCAGGACCGAGCCCAGGCCGGCGACGCTGGCGTGTGGCTGCGCGCTCACGATCCCCCCTCGGGGCGACGGTCGCCGCCCACGTCGATGATCGAGGATATCGCCCGGGGGTGGTGCACGACGCAGCCACCCGCTCGCCGACCTCGGCCGACCCGAGCCAGGCGTGGGTCAGGCGTGTTTCCGGGCGAGCGCGGATGCGGCCTCGGGCGAGCCGA
>DASQTT010000199.1:0-5048 GCA_035641735.1 Actinomycetota bacterium
GCGGCCGAGTCATCCGAGCCGCTTCTGTCCGCGCCCGTGGACAGCGAGCACCCACTGTTCATCGGCTACACCAGCGGAACCACTGGGCGGCCCAAGGGAGTGCTGCACGTCCACGGCGGGTTCCTGGTGAAGATCGCCTCGGAGGTGGCCTACCAGGTCGATCTGCGTCCCGGCGAGCTCCTGCACTGGGTCACCGACCTCGGCTGGATCATGGGGCCCTGGGAGATCGTCGGGGCGCTCGCCCTCGGCTCGACGGTCTTCCTCTACGACGGCGCACCCACCCACCCGGGCGCCGACCGCCTGTGGTCCCTCGTCGAGCGCCACGGCATCACCACGCTGGGCGTCTCGCCGACCCTGATCCGGGCGTTGATCCCCGCGGGCTCTGATGTCGTGCACCGGCACGACCTCTCGTCGCTGCGGATCCTGGCGTCGACCGGCGAGCCGTGGAACCCCGATCCGTACGTGTGGCTCCACCGCGAGGTCGGGGGATCGTCGCTGCCGATCATCAACCTGAGCGGCGGGACGGAGGTCGGCGCGTGCTTCCTCTCTCCGCTCCCGATCTGCGAGCTGAAGGTGGGCACGCTCCGGGGCCCCGCCCTCGGGATGGACGTCGACATCGTCGACGCCACCGGATCGTCCGTGGGCCCGGGTCAGGTCGGTGAGCTCGTGTGCCGCCAGCCCTGGCCCGCGATGACGCGTGGGATCTGGCGCGATCCCGAGCGCTACCTCGAGACCTACTGGAGCCGCTTCCCCGGCGTCTGGTTGCACGGTGACTGGGCCACCCGGGACGAGGACGGCTTCTGGTTCCTGCACGGACGGTCCGACGACACCCTCTCGGTGGCCGGCAAGCGCCTCGGACCGGCGGAGGTCGAGAGCGCGCTCGCATCCCACGCCGCCGTCGCCGAGTCGGCCGCCGTCGGCATCCCCCACCCGCTGAAGGGCGAGACGATCTGGTGCTTCGTGGTCGTGAAGCCCGGGATCGACGCGGACGCGAGACTGGCGAGGGAGCTCCGCAACGTCGTCGCTGATCACCTGGGCCGGTCGTTCCTTCCCGGCCGCGTGGTGTTCGTGCCGCAGCTGCCGAAGACGCGGAGCGCGAAGATCGTGCGGCGGGCCGTGCGCGCGGTCGCGATCGGCGAGGACCCCGGCGACCTGAGCAGCCTCGAGGATCCCGAGGCGATCGCCGCGATCGAGGGCGCGCTCGGCGGCGCCTAGACTGCGCCGATGCGGGTCGCGGTCTGCCAGATGCGGTCGACCGACGACGTCGCCGAGAACGTCGCGGAGGCCGTGCGTCTCCTGGGCGAGGCGGCGGGCGGCGGCGCGGACCTCGCGGTCCTCCCGGAGCTCTTCGATCACCTGGGCCCGAACGCGGAAGCACGGGCGGTGGCGGCGCCGCTACTCGGAGGTGCCGTGTCCGACGCGCTCTCGGATGCCGCGAGGACCCACGGCATCTGGGTCCAGGGCGGGAGCGTCCACGAGCTCGACGGCGACCGCCTCTTCAACACGGCCCCGCTGTTCGACCGCGCGGGCGAGCTCGTGGCTCGATATCGGAAGATCCACCTGTTCGACGTCGTCCTGGACGGCGAACCGCCCTTCCGGGAGTCGGCGACCTTCGCGGCCGGGACCGAGCTCGTCACGTACCCGATCGAGGACGTTCGCGTCGGGCTCGCGGTCTGCTACGACCTGCGGTTCCCGGAGCTCTTCCGTGGACTGATGACCCTCGGCGCCGAGCTCTTCCTGCTGCCGGCCCAGTTCCAGCACCGTACCGGGGTCGCGCACTGGGAGATCCTGCTCCGTTCACGGGCGATCGAAGACCAATGCTTCGTGGCCGCGGCTGCGCAGTGGGGTGAGTTCGGTCCGCCGGAGGAACGTCGCCGTTCCCACGGTCATTCGATGATCGTGGGGCCGTGGGGAGAGATCCTCGCGGAAGCGCCGGAGGAGGGCACCGGCGTGTGGTTCGCGGACGTCGACGTCGCCGGGCTCCGCCGCGTGCGCACGACCCTCCCTGCGCTCGAGCACCGGCGCCTCGGGCTCACCTGCTGATGCGGCGCGAGCTCGCCGACGGCTACGAGCTCGACGACGACCGCGATCGCGTCGACGTCGACCTGGTCCACCGCTACCTGTCCGAGGAGGCCTACTGGGCGCTCGGTCGCTCGCGAGAGACGGTGGAGCGGCTCATCCGCGAGTCGACGCGTGTGATCGGCGTCTACCGCGGCGAAGAGCAGGTCGGCTTCACGCGCGTGATGTCCGACGGGACGGCGATGGCCTGGCTCGGCGACGTGTTCGTGCTGCCGGAGCATCGCGGCCACGGCCTCGGCATCGAGCTCGTGCAGGAGGCGGTCGAGCACCCACCGCATCGGCAGCTCGCCTGGTTCCTCAACACGCGCGACGCGCACCCGCTCTACGCGAGGTTCGGGTTCGAGAAGCCGACCGAGCGGACGATGGTCCGCCTCCGCCGGAACCAGCTCACCTGAGGTCGTCGGGGCGATCGACGTCGCGGGGGGCGACGAACGGGACGACGACCTCCTCGACCCAATCGGGATGTGACGCGATCAGCTCGCGGGCCCCGACGTCTCCGTGGAGATGTGCGGCCTGCCCGAAGACCTCGCGCGAGAGGAGGGCCGGTCCGGGCCCGTCCGTGTAGATGATCCGGACGATCCTCGCGCGCGTCCGATGGAAGGCGTCCGACAGGGCGAGCACCTCCGCGTCGGTGACGCCGGGTTGGTCGGCCAGGAGAACCACGGCGGCTTCGCTCCGGTCGGCGACCGCATGGAGGCCGGCGGCGAGAGAGGACGCCTGACCGGACGCGTGGTCAAGGTTCCTCACGAAGCGTCCGTGCGGGGGGAGCCGGGTCGCACGTTCAACGACGTCGGCGTCGTGGCCCGTGACGACGAGGATCTCGCCGAGGCCGGCCGAGACGGCGGCGTCCACCGCGTGCTGAACGAGGGGCTTCCCGCGGTAGGGGGCGACCTGTTTCGTGGCACCGAACCGGCTGCCGGAGCCGGCCGCCAGGACGATGCCGGAGATCAGCATGCTGGCCGAAGCGTACGCTCGGTCGAGCCGGCCGTTGGGCCTGTTTCGGGCCGAAGCGATTCCGGGTATGCCTGTCTCCGTGCGGTTCCGCAAGCGTGCCCGGCTGGATCCCACCCAGGTGGAGGACCGTCGCCGCCTCGGCGGGACCGGTGCGGCCATCGGCGGTGGCGCCGGCGTCGTCGGCGTGATCGTCGTCCTCCTCGTGACCCTGCTCGGTGGCGGGAACATCGACCTGAGCGCGCTGGAGACCCTCGACGGCGTGACCGCCGGCGGCGGGCAGCAGGGCGAGGTGATCGAGGAGTGTCGTACGGGCGAGGATGCGAACGAGAGCCGGGACTGCCGGCTGATCGCGACGGTCAACAGCATCCAGGCGTACTGGAACGAACGGCTCGACGGCTACCGCCAAGCCGTGACCGTCTTCTTCTCGGGGTCCACGAGCACGGGATGCGGGGCCGCGACGTCCGACGTCGGTCCGTTCTATTGCCCGGCCGACGAGAAGGTCTATGTGGACCTCGGCTTCTTCGAGGAGCTGCAGGCCCGGTTCGGCGCCGAGGGCGGTCCCTTCGCGGAGGCCTACGTGCTCGCCCATGAGTACGGACATCACGTGCAGAACCTCACGGGCGTCCTCCGCGGAGGCGGCGGGCAGGGCCCGCAGAGCGAGTCGGTGCGGATCGAGCTGCAGGCCGACTGCTACGCGGGAGTCTGGGCGGGGAACGCGGTGGAGACCGGCTTCCTGGTCTCCGTCACCGACGAACAGATCCAACAGGCGCTGGACGCCGCGGCAGCCGTCGGCGACGACCGGATCCAGCAGCAGACCCAGGGACAGGTGAACCGGGAGGTGTGGACGCACGGGTCGTCCACGCAGCGGCAACGATGGTTCCTCACCGGCCACCGCAGCGGCGACCCGAACACCTGCGACACGTTCTCCGGCCCGATCTAGCGCGCGACGACGGCGCGCCTCGCGCCGTGTCTCATCTCCGGGCCGTTCGGTGTCGATACCCTCGGCATGGACGACGGCTTCAACCTCGGTGATCCTTCGAAGCGCCCGGCGAAGCTCAGCGTCGCCCGGCCGCCTCACCGAGGGGAAGCGTTCGACGCGCGGATCCTGTTGATCCCGGCGGGTCTCGTCGTCGCGGCGGTGCTCGCGTTCGTGTTCCTCCGGGGCGCCGACGAGGCCGGCCGCCGGATCGCGGACGACCAGGGCGGCGCGGTCGCCCAGGTCGCCCGGGCCCAGGACGTCGCCGCTCAGGCCGCCCTCGGACGCGCCGTCGTGCTCGTCCGGACGCTCTACGTGGAGCAGGGTTCGTTCGAGCCGGCGGGTCTCGCCGACCTCGATGCCTCGATCGACTTCACCCCCGGGGCGTCGACCGGCCCGACGTCGATCGCCTACCGCTCGGACGGCGACGCCTTCGGCGTCGCCGTCCGATCGGCGTCGGGGACCTGTTGGTGGACGAGGGGCGACTCGAGCGGGACGACCACGTACGGCAGCGGCGAGCCATGTACGGGCCAGGCCGCGCTCGGGGCGAGCCAGCCGGCCTGGTAGGGCTCCACTAAGCAACGTGCCGCACGGCGCCGATAGGGGGCCATGGACGATTCGTTCGCGTTCCGGACGACCGAGCCCGTGCGCCGCCAGGTCGACCCTCGGCTGATCAAGGCCGGCGTCGGCATCGGCTTGGTCGTGGCCGCGTTCGCGTGGTTCGCGAACTGGGTGATCGCGAGCGAGCGTCGGAGCTTCTCCGACCGCCCCGCCGCTGCGGTCCCCGCGCCGGAGCACGTCACCGAGGATCCCGATCCAGACGCCACGCTCCGGGACGCGCAGGACGCGCTCCAGAACGCGTTCGTCGCGGCGCGCGCCGCCTCGCGCGAAGGACGCACCTTCCTCGACGCCGGGCCCGCCCGGCTCACCGAGCTCGAGCCCGGCTACAGCTACGTGGACGGTCCCTCGACGATGCCGCGGATCGTCTCGGTCGCCTCCAGCGAGGAGGCCTGGGCCGCGGCGGTGATGGCATCCGACG
>DASQTT010000200.1:0-8621 GCA_035641735.1 Actinomycetota bacterium
GCCCCACCCGTGAGGGCCTTGACGGCCGACCGAGCCATCACGAGCCCGCCGTTCGCGCCGGGGACGGCGCCTTTGACCAAAAGGAGACCGCGCTCGGCGTCCGCCTGTACGACCTCCAGGTTCAGGACCGTGACCCGCACGTTCCCGTACTGGCCGGCCATCGGCATGTCCTTGAACACCCGGCTCGGCGTCGCGCAGGCGCCGATCGCGCCCGGCGCCCGGTGCTTCTTCTCGGTGCCGTGGCTCGCCTTCAGGCCGTGGAAGCCGTGACGCTTGATCACGCCGCTCGTCCCGTGTCCCTTCGAAACGCCGACGACGTCGACCTTCTCGCCGGGGGTGAACACGTCGACCGTGATCTCCTGGCCGAGCCGGTACTCGCTCGCGTCGTCGGTCCGGATCTCCACCACGTACCGGCCGGGCTTCGCATCGTGCGCCTCGAAGTGACCTTTCATCGGGCTGTTGAGGTCGCGGGGCCGGACCGTGCCGAAGGCGAGCTGGACGGCGTCGTAGCCGTCGGTCTCCTTCGTCTTGATCTGGGACACGACGCAGGGACCCGCCTTGATCACCGTCACGGGGACGGCCCGGGTGTCGTCGAAGATCTGGGTCATCCCCAGCTTCGTGCCCAAGATGCCTTTCGTCGCAGTCATCGCTCCCTACAGCTTGATCTCGATGTCCACACCGGCCGACAGGTTCAGCCGCTGCAGCTCCTGCACCGTCTTCGACGTCGCGTCCACGATGTCGATCAGGCGCTTGTGCGTGAGCATCTGGAAGTGCTCCCGTGAGTCCTTGTACTTGTGGGGCGAGCGGATCACCGTGTAGATCGCTCGCTCGGTGGGCAGCGGCACGGGACCGACCACCTTGGCGCCGGTGCGCATCACGTGCTCGACGATGTCGCGCGCCGCCACGTCCAGCATCCGGTGGTCGTACGCCCGGAGCTTGATCCGGATCTTCGGTCCAGCCACGGTCCTCGTTCCCCTCCCCTCGTCCGTTCCTTGGCGCTATCGCTTCGCTGCTTGAGCGCTTCCTTGGCGCTATCGCTTCGCTGCTTGAGCGCTTCCTTTGCGCTATCGCTTCGCTGCTTGAGCGCTTCCTTGGCGCTATCGCTTCGCTGCTCGAGCGCCTCGCCTCTACTTGACGATCTTCGTGACGCGGCCGGCCCCGACGGTGCGGCCGCCCTCGCGGATCGCGAAGCGGAGGCCCTCCTCCATCGCGATCGGTGCGATCATGTCGACCTTCATCTCCACGTTGTCGCCCGGCATCACCATCTCGACGCCCTCGGGAAGGTGCGCCTGCCCGGTGACGTCGGTCGTCCGGAAGTAGAACTGCGGCCGGTAACCGTCGAAGAACGGCGTGTGCCGGCCTCCCTCCTCCTTGCTGAGGATGTAGACCTGCGCCTCGAATTCGGTGTGCGGCGTGATCGAGCCCGGCTTCGACAGGACCTGGCCGCGCTCCACGTCTTCCTTGTCGATCCCGCGGAGCAGGACGCCGACGTTGTCGCCGGCCTGGATCTCGTCGAGGAGCTTCCGGAACATCTCGAGGTCGGTGGCGATCGTCTTGCGGGTGTCCTTGATCCCGACGATCTCGATCTCGCTCATCTTGTTGAGCGTGCCGCGCTCGACGCGGCCCGTGACCACCGTGCCCCGACCCGTGATCGAGAAGACGTCCTCGATCGGCATCAGGAAGGGCTTCTCGGTGTCGCGCGTCGGCTCGGGGATGTAGGTGTCGCACGCCGTCAGGAGCTCGTCGATCTTCGAGGCCCACTCCTCGTCACCGTCCAGGGCCTTCAGGGCCGAGAGCTGCACCACCGGAACGTCGTCGCCCGGGAACTCGTACGACGTCAGGAGCTCCCGGACCTCGAGCTCGACCAGGTCGAGGAGCTCGGGGTCGTCGACCATGTCGCACTTGTTCAGCGCGACGACGATCGAGGGAACCCCGACCTGGCGAGCGAGCAGCACGTGCTCGCGGGTCTGCGGCATCGGACCGTCGGCGGCCGACACGACGAGGATCGCGCCGTCCATCTGGGCTGCGCCGGTGATCATGTTCTTCACGTAGTCCGCGTGGCCGGGGCAGTCGACGTGGGCGTAGTGGCGAGCCTCGGTCTCGTACTCGACGTGCGCGATCGCGATCGTGATCCCCCGCTCGCGCTCCTCGGGGGCCTTGTCGATCTGATCGAAGGGGGTGAAGTCGGCCATGCCCTTCTCGGCCTGGCGCTTCGTGATCGCCGCGGTGAGCGTCGTCTTCCCGTGGTCGATGTGCCCGATCGTGCCGATGTTCACGTGGGGCTTGTTCCGCTCGAACTTCTTCTTGCCCATCTCGTTCCTCTCCCCTGTCCTACTCGCCCGAGACCCGGGCGACGATCTCCTTGGCCACCTGCACGGGCACCTCGGCGTACGCGTGCAGCTGCATCGGGCTGTGCGCCGCCCGACCCTGAGTGCGCGAGCGCAGGTCGGTCGCGTAGCCGAAGAGCTCGGCCAGCGGCACGATCACCCTGATCACCTTCTGTCCGCCGGCGTCGTCGATCCGCTCGATCCGGCCCCGCCGGGCGGTGACGTCGCCCATCACGTCCCCCATGAAGTCCTCCGGGGTCGTCACCTCGAACTCCATCACCGGCTCCAGGAGCGTGGCGTCGGCCTTGCGCGCGGCCTCCTTCAGTCCGATCGAGCCCGCGATCTTGAACGCCATCTCACTCGAGTCCACCTCGTGGTACGTGCCGTCGATCAGCGTCGCCCGCACGTCGACCATCGGGTAGCCGGCGAGGACGCCGTTGTCGAGCGCCTCCTGGATCCCCTGGTCGACGGCCGGGATGTACTCGCGCGGGATCTTGCCGCCCACGATCTTGTTGATGAACTCGTACCCGCCGCCGGGCCCGGTCGGCTCGAGGTCGAGCACGACGTGCCCGAACTGCCCACGACCGCCCGTCTGCCGGATGAAGCGACCCTCCACCTTGTGCACGGCGCGACGGATCGTCTCCCGGTACGCCACCTGCGGCTTGCCGACGTTCGCGTCGACCGAGAACTCCCGCTTCAGCCGGTCCACGATAATGTCGAGGTGGAGCTCTCCCATCCCCGAGATCACGGTCTGGCCCGTCTCGTCGTCGAACTTCACGACGAACGTGGGATCCTCGTCGGCGAGCTTCGCCAGACCGTTGCCCAGCTTGTCCTGGTCGGCCTTCGTCTTCGGCTCCACGGCGACCGAGATCACCGGCGTCGGGAAGCTGATCGACTCGAGGACGACGGGATGCTCCGGATCGCAGATCGTGTCGCCGGTCGTGGAATGCTTCAGCCCGACCACCGCCACGATGTCGCCGGTGTAGGCCGCCTCCTTGTCCTCGCGGTGGTTCGCGTGCATCTGAAGGATCCGGCCGATGCGCTCCTTCCGGTCCTTCGTCGCGTTGATCACGTGGCTGCCCGACCGCAGGACGCCGGAGTACAGCCGCAGGTAGGTCAGCCGGCCCACGAAGGGGTCGGACATGATCTTGAACGCGAGGGCGGCGAACGGCTCCGAGTCCTCGGGCGCGCGCTCGACGTGCTCGTTCTCCCTGTCCGGCAGGTGGCCCTCCACGGGGGGAACCTCGGACGGCGAGGGCAGGTACGCGACGATCGCGTCGAGGAGCGGCTGCACGCCCTTGTTCTTGAAGGCGGAGCCGGCGAGCACGGGGACGCCCTCATTCGCGAGGGTCGCCCGGCGGATCGCGCGGTGGAGCTCGTCGACCGACGGCTCCTCCTCGTGGACGAACTTCTCCATCAGCGACTCGTCGTGGTCGGCGAGCTTCTCGAAGAGGTCGTGGCGGGCGGCCTCGGCCCGCTGGCGGAAGTCGTCCGGGATGTCGGTGTCCATCCACTCCTCGCCCATGTCGCCCTCCCAGTAGTGGGCGTTCATCTGGACGAGGTCGATCACGCCGTGGAACTCGGACTCGGTCCCCCACGGCAGCTGCAGCACGAGCGGGACGGCCTGGAGGCGGTCCTCGATCATCTGGACCGTTCGCTCGAAGTTCGCGCCGGTGCGGTCCATCTTGTTGATGAAGCAGATCCGCGGCACGCGGTAGCGATCCGCCTGCCGCCAGACGGTCTCGGACTGGGGCTCGACGCCGGCGACGGCGTCGAAGACCGCGACCGCCCCGTCGAGCACCCGCAGCGACCGCTCCACCTCGACCGTGAAGTCGACGTGGCCCGGGGTGTCGATGATGTTGATCCAGTGGCCCTTCCACTGGCACGTGGTCGCCGCCGACGTGATCGTGATCCCGCGCTCGCGTTCCTGGACCATCCAGTCCATCTGCGCGGTTCCCTCGTGGACCTCGCCGATCTTGTACGCCTTCCCGGTGTAGTACAGGATCCGCTCGGTCGTCGTGGTCTTACCCGCGTCGATGTGGGCCATGATGCCGATGTTGCGCGTGCGCGCGAGGGGGTACTCGCGGATCGCGAGCCCCTTGCCGCCCGTCACCTTCTGTTCGGTCGTCGCCATCGGCATCTTCTCCGCGGGGACCGCCATCAGCGGTTCCCCTCCACATGGGAAACCGGCCCCTGGGGGCCGGTTCGGCGTTCCTCCTCGGTCACCATCGGTAATGCGCGAATGCCTTGTTCGCCTCGGCCATCTTGTGCATG
The DNA here is from genome assembly GCA_035641735.1 of Actinomycetota bacterium. Classification (GTDB taxonomy): domain Bacteria; phylum Actinomycetota; class UBA4738; order UBA4738; family HRBIN12; genus JAJNBA01. The sequence goes on from DASQTT010000200.1 coordinate 4,602, forward strand.
TCCTCCCGCCGCTTCACGGACGCACCCTGGCCGTTGGAAGCGTCCATGATCTCCGAGACGAGCCGCTCGGACATCGAGTTCTCGCGGCGCGCGCGGGCGAAGTTCACGAGCCACCGCAGCGCGAGCGTCGTGCCGCGGTTCGGCTTCACCTCGATCGGCACCTGATACGAGGCACCACCGACGCGCCGGGACTTCACCTCGAGCATCGGGCGGACGTTCTCGACCGCCCGCTTCAGGGTGATGACCGGATCGTTGGCCGTCTTCTGGCTGATCTGCTCGAGCGCCTCGTAGACGATGTCCTCCGCCACGGTCTTCTTGCCGTTCAGCAGGATCTTGTTCACCAGCTGCGTGACGAGGGGGTTCTGGTAGACGGGGTCGGGCGTGATCGCGCGACGTACGGCGGGTCCCTTGCGCGGCATCGCTACTCCCCGGCCTTCTTGGCGCCGTAGCGCGAGCGCGCCTTGCGGCGGTCGCGCACTCCGGCGGTGTCGAGGGTCCCCCGAACGATCTTGTAGCGGACACCCGGGAGGTCCCGGACGCGACCGCCCCGCACCAGGACGATCGAGTGCTCCTGGAGGTTGTGGCCGACGCCCGGGATGTAGACCGTGACCTCGATCCCCGAACTGAGCCGGACGCGCGCCACCTTCCGGAGGGCCGAGTTCGGCTTCTTGGGGGTCATCGTGTAGACCCGCGTGCAGACGCCACGGCGTTGCGGAGACCCCTTCAGGGCGGGGCTCTTCGTCCGCTTCTTGGGGCTCGATCGCCCCTTCCGTACCAGTTGTTGCACCGTGGGCATGGCACTCCCGTCTGCACATCTGTAGTTTTCATGGATCGAGGCCGAGACCCCGATCAGGACCCCTTGGGGCGCAGCGCGATGCTGAGTCACCCGGGGTGCTGGCTCCGACCGGAACCCGGACGCCCGACCTGTGTCGCCGTGCTCGGGCGCGACCCGCAAACCTACTGGTCGTGAGCACGAGATGTCAACCGCGGCGGGGTGCCGTCCGGCGTGAGGAGCCGGCCCGCGCGGGCAACGCCGTGGAGCGTACCCGGCGCGGACCCCCTAGGCCACTCCTCCGGTTACTCCTCGTCTGCCTTCGAAACGCCGCCCAGCATCCGCTCGGCCTGCTGGCGGGAGAGCCCGACCAGGGCCGGCTCGCGCTCGCGGTCCTCGTCGGACAGCTCTGCCAGCTCGCGCTGCCGCGCCAGCCAGTACTCGGGGATCGCCTCGGGCTTGATCTTGACCGCGACGTTCCGGTAGCGGCTCATGCCCGTCCCGGCCGGGATCAGCTTGCCGATGATCACGTTCTCCTTCAGGCCGAGCAGCGGATCCGCCTTGCTCTGGATCGCCGCGTCGGTGAGGACCCGGGTGGTCTCCTGGAACGACGCCGCCGACAGCCACGAGTCCGTGGCCAGCGAGGCCTTCGTGATCCCAAGGAGGACGGGACGGGCCGAGGCCGGCACGCCCCCGTTCTCCACGACCTCCTGGTTCGTGTCCTCGAAGAGGCGACGGTTCACCAGGTCGCCGGGGAGCAGGTCCGTGTCGCCTGGCTCGATGATGTGGACCTTCCGGAGCATCTGGCGTCCGATCAGCTCGATGTGCTTGTCGTGGATCGTCACGCCTTGCGACCGATAGACCTGCTGGACCTCCTCCACCAGGTGCAGCTGCAGCGCGAGCACGCCTTCGACGCGGAGCTTCTCGTGCGGGTTCACCGAGCCCTCGGTGAGCTGCTGGCCCACCTCGACCGGGTCGCCGTTCGAGACCGTGAGCCGCGCCCGGAACGACACCTGGTACTCGACCATGTCCCCCGTCTCGTCGGTCACGCGGATCCGGCGGACGTGCTTCTCCTCGTCGTCATCGATGCTGACCGTTCCGGACAGCTCGGTGATGACGGCGACGCCCTTCGGGTTGCGGGCCTCGAACAGCTCGACCACGCGGGGCAGGCCATGCGTGATGTCCTCACCGGCGATGCCGCCGGTGTGGAACGTCCGCATCGTGAGCTGCGTTCCGGGCTCGCCGATTGACTGCGCGGCGATGATCCCCACCGCCTCACCGATGTCGACGAGCCGGCCCGAGGCGAGCGAACGCCCGTAGCAGAGCTGGCACACGCCGATGTCGGCCTCGCAGGTGATGACCGAGCGCACCTGCGCCGTCTCGACGCCGGATTCGATCACCGCGTCGGTGAGCTCGTCGGTCAGCTCGGATCCGCGCGCGGCGATCTTCTTGCCGCCCACCTTCACGTCTTCGGACAGAACGCGGCCGAACAGCGAGGTGTCGACGTGCGCCGCCTTGACCGTGGAGCCGTCCGGCCGCGTCACGTTCACCTGGACCGTGATCGACCGATCGGTTCCGCAGTCCTCCTCGCGCACGATGACCTCCTGGGCCACGTCGACTAGGCGCCGGGTGAGGTACCCGGAGTCGGCCGTCCGCAGCGCGGTGTCGGCCAGTCCCTTCCGAGCGCCGTGCGTGGAGATGAAGTACTCCAGCACCGAGAGCCCCTCGCGGAAGTTCGACTTGATGGGCCGCGGGATGATCTCGCCCTTCGGGTTCGCGACGAGCCCACGCATCCCGGCCAGCTGGCGGATCTGCATGATGTTCCCGCGGGCCCCCGAGTTGGCCATCATGTAGATCGGGTTCGTCGCGGTGAACTGCGCCTCCATGGCGTCCTTCACCTCGTCGGTCGCCTGGGTCCAGATCTCGATCAGCTCCTGGCGGCGCTCGTCGTCGGTGATGATGCCTTTCCGGTACTGCTGCTCGACCTTCTGGGCGCGCTTCTCGTGCTCGTCCAGGATCTTCTGCTTCTCGGGCGGTGTCGTGACGTCCTCGACGCCGAGGGTCACGCCGGCGCGGGTCGCGTAGTGGAAGCCGAGGTTCTTCAGGTTGTCCAGGACGATCTCCGTCTGCGCGCGGTCGTAGCGGTGGACGACCTCGTCGATCAGGCGCGCCACGTCCGGCTTCAGCACCGGGTCGTTGCGGTACTCGAAGTCGTCGGGGAAGGCCGTGTTGAACACGATCCGTCCGATCGTGGAACGGATCACCGGGCGGCGATCGGCCCATTCCTCGGCCTTCGGGTCGAAGCCTTCGGGGAGCATCTCCTCCGGCAGCGCCTTGCCCTGCAGCCGGACCCGCACCGGGTCGTGGATCGGGTGGCCCCGGTCCAGCGCCAGCAGCGCCTCGCCCACCGAGCCGAACGTGGGGATGTTCTCGTCCTTCATCTCTTCGTTCTGCGCGAGGGTCAGGTAGTAGAGCCCCAGGATCATGTCCTGCGACGGGGTCGCGATCGGCCGGCCGTGCGCCGGCGACAGGATGTTGTTCGTCGAGAGCATCAGGATCCGAGCCTCGGCCTGCGCCTCCGCGGACAGCGGCACGTGCACCGCCATCTGGTCGCCGTCGAAGTCCGCGTTGAACGCCGCGCACACGAGCGGGTGGATCTTGATCGCCTTGCCCTCCACCAGGACCGGCTCGAATGCCTGGATCCCCAAGCGGTGGAGCGTCCGCGCCCGGTTCAGCAGGACAGGGTGCTCGCGGATCACCTCTTCGAGCACGTCCCAGACCTGCGGGCGGGCGCGCTCGACCATGCGCTTCGCGCTCTTGATGTTCTGGGCGAGGTTCTGATCGACGAGCCGCTTCATCACGAACGGCTTGAACAGCTCGAGCGCCATCTGCTTCGGCAGCCCGCACTGGTGCAGGCGCAGCTCCGGACCGACCACGATCACCGACCGGCCCGAGTAGTCGACGCGCTTGCCCAGGAGGTTCTGGCGGAATCGGCCCTGCTTGCCCTTCAGCATGTCGGACAGCGACTTCAGCGGCCGGTTGCCCGGGCCGGTAACCGGACGCCCCCGGCGGCCGTTGTCGAACAGCGCGTCGACGGCCTCCTGCAGCATCCGCTTCTCGTTGTTGACGATGATCTCGGGCGCCTGCAGGTCGAGCAGCCGCTTCAGTCGGTTGTTCCGGTTGATCACGCGCCGGTACAGGTCGTTCAGGTCCGACGTGGCGAACCGGCCTCCGTCGAGCTGCACCAT
>DASQTT010000201.1:0-2584 GCA_035641735.1 Actinomycetota bacterium
GCGTCCTACGGCGTAGGAGATGTCCCAGCCCGGGTAGAACGTAGGGCGTTCGTGCTCACGGATCGCGAAGGAGGACATGACCGGAAGCTCCTCGTAGCACCCTGTGCGGCGCGATCGGGAGCGATACGCGGCCTCGTCGAACGAGGCCTCGGCACCGTACCGGACCCTTTCAGGATCGCCGAGCGGTGGCCGAGCTGGAGACATGGAATCGGATCGCGGCGGCCTTCGGCTGGCCGCAGACGTTCCATCGCAGCCCGTGGTCGACCAGGATCATCCTCCATCTGACTGTCGTACCCACGCCCACGGACTTGATTCGTTCACGACCCGATCGATGAGGAAATCCGTGTGTCGCCCAAATCGGTGCCGGCATATCCGATTGGCTGCCGAACCGGGCGGGTACTCGATGGGACAACGGGACCCGGACGGGCCCCGTACGGGATCAGAGGAGGGACGCTCATGGCTGGCACGACGTCGAAAGTCGAGAAGACGACAGACTCGGCGAAGGAAGCGGTAGTGAACCTGATGGAGGGTCGCGAGGACATCCCGACGCCCATGCGCGTCGTGAAGAACGTCGGCATCACATCCGGCATGGCGTACACGGCGGGGATCGCATCGATCCTCCTGAGCCTCGCGATGTGGTTCTTCCGCCGGGGCGGCGAGCGCGAGACGGCGGAGCGCCTGGCGATCTTCGTCGGGCTGTGGCCACCCACGTTCATGGCGATCGGCAAGGCCCTCGAAGGCTACGAGCACCCGGTCCGGTAGCGGGTCCGGGAGGTTTGGTCTCCGCACCGACGAGATAGGCATACGTGAGAAGGACGTCGATCAGGACGGGAGGTGCGTGGTGGAGCGGAATCCGAGGAGTCTTCCGCGCGGGCGGGCCCTGATCCATTGGGGGTCGATCTTCGCGGGAGCAGTGTGGGCATTGGCGGTGACGGTGTTGCTGTCGTCGCTGTTCTTGGCGCTGGGATATGCATCGGAGATGCAGGCCATCAGGGACAACCTCGAGTGGTTCTTGGCCGCGGCCGCGATGGTGGGCTTGTTCGTCGGGGGCTACCTCGCCGGCTGGTTGCCAGGCGTGCGTGGCTGGGGGCCTGGAGTGATCAACGGGATGACCGTCTGGGGACTGATCCTCACGGTCTCTCTGTTGATCGGAGTCCCGTCGGTGCTTGGGGGTGCCGCAGCCCTGCTGGACAACGTGGGAGGGGTTTCTCGCGTCACTGGGGCCGGTGGTCAGTCGCTGGGCAACGACGTCGATCCGGGACTGTGGGCCGGGTTCCTCACGGCGTTGATCGGTTTCGTGCTCGCGGCGGCAGGTGGCGCGATCGGCGGGGCGAGCCCTCGTGACGTCGACATGTACGAGACGTTCGACACGGTCGACCGCGATGCGGACGAGCGGGATGTCGTGCGGCGTGAGCGCGATGTCACGACGCCCCGGTAGTCAGTCACCTCTCGGCAACGGTTCAGCCAGGGGAGCGAGGCGCGTGAGCGCCTCGCTCCCTTGGTGAGGAGCCTGTCCGGAGCGGCATCCACCTCATGGCCTGAGTGGCCCGACCTGATCGGCCGCGTACTCATGCGAGCTAGTGGGAACTTGCCCCGAACGGTGGAGGAGCAGAGAGCCCACGGCGTCCCACCAGGCACCGTGGCGCCCCGGAGCTACCAGACCACTTCCTCCACGGCCGGGTGTCCCACCAGTGCCGCTCGGTCCACCGCTCGACCTTGGCTCGGATCCAGCCGATGCCCGCGGCCGCCCGCCACGCGGAAGTGGCGGTGATACGGTCGAACGACCTTGACATGGGGAGGTCTGGGATGCGTCTTCGAGTGATGCTCGCCGTCGCCCTCGCGGCCATCGTGCTCACGCCGGCAGCAGTGTCTGCCGGTCCGAAGGACACCGACTCGCCGGTGACCTGCACGCTGCCCGAATCCGATGCCGAGAGCCTCGAGCTCCTCAGCACGTACTACCAGGGCTACTGGTGGGACCACACCGACCTGACGATCGCCGTCCAGTCCCATCCCGCCGCCACCGAGTCTCAGCTCGATGCCGTCCATGAAGCCATCGCGATCTGGTCAAACGTACTGCTCGAGTGCTTCGGCGGCGCCATCACGCTGACGGACGTCACCGGAACGGGGACCAACAACCAGCAGGTCGCCGACATGGTGGTCCACTTCGTCCCTCACTTCGGGGGCGCGGCGTTCGGAGGGATCGCGCTCTGCGGTCGGCACGACTGCGGCAACGTCATCGTCGGGTCCGTGCCGCCTCCAGGGTCGGAGTTCGAGGAATACACGCCCCAGGAACTCACCTGGGTCGCCCTGCACGAGATCGGTCATGCCCTCGGGCTCGGACACGCCACGAACCTCGAGGAGAGCACTGACCTGATGGGCTACGGCTGGCCGGATCTCGGTGACCCGATCCTGTCCGATTGCGACATCGACGCGCTCGCCGTGGTCTTCGCGTGGGTGTTCGAAGGAGGAGAGCCGCACCCGCCTGAAGCCGGCCCGTACGACTGCTCCTTGGACTAGGACGGCGCGTCCCACAGATGCCGCTGGGCGCCCACCGGAACCTCGAGGCCCGGCGAAAGCGGCCGAG
>DASQTT010000202.1:0-2296 GCA_035641735.1 Actinomycetota bacterium
TGTCGCCGGGCGTGCCGCCGGGCGCCGCGATCGTCCGCGACGCGGTCGATCGCGGATTGCCGGTGTGGGGCGAGCTCGAGCTCGGGGCGCGGCTGTGCCGCGCTCCCTACGTGGGCGTGACCGGGACCAACGGCAAGACGACCGTGACGGCGATGGTCGAGGCGTGCGCGCGAGCCGCCGGGATCGACGCCGTCGCCTGCGGCAACATCGGCCGGTCCTTCCCAGAGGCCGCTCGCGAGACGCACGACCTGCTGGTCGTGGAGGCCTCGAGCTTCCAGCTCGCGCTGCAGACCTCGTTCCACCCCCGCGTCTCGGTCCTCGTGAACCTGGCGCCGGACCACCTGGACTGGCACGGCGGATACCGAGCGTACGCGGAGGCCAAGGCCGGGATCCACGGGAGCCAAGTGGACGGAGACGTCCACGTGGGCAACCGCGACGACGCGGAGGCCGCCGCGATCTCGCGGCGTGCCCGATGCGAGCTCCGATGGTTCCGTGTCGGACCGCCGAAGCAAGGAGAGGTGGGCTACGACGGAGATGCGCTCGTGGCCCGGATCGACGGCGACCATCGGCTCGGAACGGTGGCTGCGGATCGGCCGGGCCTGCGGGAGGACGCCGCGGCGGCGGCGGCGGTGGCCCTCTCGGTCGGCGTGGACCCGGCCTCCGCCGCGGCGGCCCTCGCGGGATTCCGTCCGGCGCCGCATCGAGGCGAGGTCGTCGCGGAGGTCGACGGCGTCCGGTTCGTCGACGACTCGAAGGCGACGAACGTCCACGCCGCCGTCGTGGCGATCCGCGGCGTCGAGGACGCCGTCCTGATCGCCGGCGGTCGCGCCAAGGGCCTCGACCTCACGCCGCTCCGGGCGGAGGCCGGCCGGCTGCGCGCCGTCGTCGCGATCGGGGAGTCCGCCGGCGACCTCGTCAGGGTCTTCGACGGCGTGGCGCCGACGACCGTCGCCGCCTCGATCGAGGACGCTGTGCGCGCGGCGTTCGTGGCCGCCGCTCCGGGGGGGACCGTGCTCCTGGCCCCGGCGTGCGCGAGCTGGGATCAGTTCCGTGACTATGCGGAGCGTGGCGACCGGTTCGCCGCCGCGGCGCGGTCGCTGGCGAGAGAGGTGGCTGCCCGTGGCTGACCGGTCGGCGACCAGGCGGCGCACCGGTCCCGAGCCGCACCTGCGGCTCGTGCGACCGCAGGATCGCGTGCGCCCCGCGAGGGATGCCGCCGCGGCGGTGCGCCGGAACCTCGCGCTGCTGCTCGTGCCGACGCTGCTGCTCACGGTGATCGGGCTGGTGATGGTCCTCTCGGCCGGCTCGATCTCGGCGATCGAGGGCTACGACAACAGCTTCTGGTACTTCAACCGGCAGTCGCTCTACGCGGTCGCCGGACTGGTCGTCCTCGTCGTGGCGGCACGCGTTCCCCACACCGTGTGGCGGCGAGCGGCGATCCCGGCGCTCGTCGCGGTCGTGCCGCTGATGCTCCTCACGCTCCATCCCTCCATCGGCTTGTCGCTCTACGGCGCCGCTCGGTGGATCGACCTCGGGCCGATCACCCTCCAGCCGGCCGAGCTGGCGAAGCCGCTCGTCCTCTTCGCCGCCGCGGCGATCGTCACGCGTCCGTGGAAGGACGTGACCCGTGGACGCGAGCTGCTGCTCCCGCTCGGGCCGATCGTCGCGGTGGTGGCCGGGGTCGTCCTGCTGCAGCGCGACCTCGGCACGACCCTGATCATCTGCGGCAGCGTGTTCCTGCTGCTGTTCGTCGCCGGCGCTCGACCTCGCCACCTGTTCGTCGCCGCGCTCGGGGGCGCGCTCGTGACCGCGTACTTCATCTTCGGAACGGCGTACCGGCGGACCCGACTGATGGAGTCGTGGCTGCGATGGGAGCTCGATCCGAGCGGGGCCGGCTGGCAGCTGCAGCAGGGGCTGATCGCGCTCGGCTCCGGCGGCTGGTTCGGGGTCGGGCTCGGCAACAGCCGGCAGAAGTGGGAGTACCTGCCGAACGCCCACAGCGACTTCGTCTTCGCGATCCTCGGCGAGGAGCTCGGCCTCGCGGGGGCGCTCGTCGTCCTGGCGCTCTTCGGCGCGCTCCTGTACGCCGGCATCCGGATCGCCGTCTCCGCGCCGGATCCGTTCGGCCGGCTCCTGGCCGCCGGGGTCACCGGGTGGATCGGGCTGCAGACGATCGTGAACCTCGGCGCCGTGACCGGGCTCCTCCCGATCACCGGCGTCCCTCTCCCGTTCCTCTCCTTCGGCGGGACGGCCCTCGTGGTGACCCTCGGCGGGGTCGGTGTGGTGGCGAGCGTCG
>DASQTT010000203.1:0-12870 GCA_035641735.1 Actinomycetota bacterium
GCCGAAGGCGAAGCCGGTGTACCGCTCGGGGTCGTAGCCGCAGTTCCGCAGCACGTTCGGGTGCACCATCCCCGAGCCCATCGCCTCGATCCACCCGGTGAACGCGCACGTTCGGCATCCGGATCCGTCGCAATTGAAACAGGAGACCTCCGACGTCGCGCCCGGCTCCACGAACGGGAAGAATGATGGGCTGAACCGCAGGACGCGCTCCTCCCCGAGCAGCGCCCGGTAGAACGTCTCGAGCGTCCCCTTCAGGTCGGCGAACGTGATGCCCTCGTCCACGACCAGCCCCTCGACCTGGTGGAAGACGGGCATGTTCTTCGCCGTGATCTCTTCGTTCCGATAGACGCGCCCGGGCACGACGACGTACACCGGCGGCGGTTGCGATTCCATCGTCCTGATCTGCATGGGGGACGTGTGCGTCCGCAGGAGGAGCTCGGGATGGCCCGGGACGTCGACGAACGTCGTGTCCATGGACGTCCGAGCAGGATGATCGGGGGGGATGTTGAGGGCATCGAAGTTGTGCCACTCGTCCTCGATCTCTGGACCCTCGATGACCCGGTAGCCCATCCGCGTGAAGATGTCCACGATCTCGTATTCGATCAACGTGAACGGGTGGAGCGAACCGACGAGAGGCCGGCGCCCGGGGAGCGTGAGGTCGATCCGATCGGCGATGACGAGCGCGGTCTCGGCCTCGGCCTCGAGTTCGGCCCGCCGCGCAGCCACCGCGCGTTCCACGTCGCCGCGCGCCTCGTTCACCGCGCGACCGAGGTCCTTCCGGTCCTCGGCCGGAGCACTTCCGAGCGCGCGCTGTGCCTCGGCGAGCGCGCTCTTGCGTCCGAGGATCGACACGACGGCCGCGTCCAGCTCGTCGAGGGACCCTGCCGCGGCCACGACCTCGAGCCCCCGCGCGCGCACACGCTCGATCTCCTCGAGCAGCTCGCGCCGACCCATGGGCGCCGAGTCTACGGCCCGTGTCCCGTCGAGCCCTCGATCGGGAGCTCCAGATGGAACGACAGACGTCCGTCGGCATGTTCGCCCCACGCCCGCCCGCCCTGCGCCTCGGCGACGCGCCTGGCGACGAACAACCCGATCTTGGACCCGCCACCCGAGCCCGCCGGGCGGGCCTCGAAGAACCCATCGAGGCGGTCCGCGTCGATCGGCGGCGTGGTCCGGGAGGCGTGCAGGTGGAACCATCCCTCCTCGACCTCGGCCCCGAGGTCGATCTCGCCCGAGCCACCCCACCACACGAGCGCCTCGATGAACGCGAGGATCGTCGTCTTCAGCCGCGCGGCGTCCACGAACACGGGCGCGGCCCCGCCCGCCCACCGAACCGGCGGATGGTCCGGGTCGCGGGAGACCTGCTCGGCCGCATGGCGGACGAGATCGCTGACGTCGGTCATCTCCAGGTAGGCCTCGAAGCGCCCGCTCATCACACGGGCGGCGTCCAGGAGCTGCCGGAGGATCGTGTCCATCCGATCGGCGTCGTGGAGGATCCCGCGGAGCATCAGGTCGCGCTGCTCTTCGCTCATGTCGCTCCATCGCCGCCCCAGGGCGTAGCCGAAGCCCTTCATCGCGGTGAGCGGCGAGCGGATGTCGTGCGCCGCGGCCGCGACCAGCGACTCGAGCGTGTCCGGCCCGGCGCGGCCGCGGCGCACCCACTCGAACAGGCACACCGTGGCGGCGGCGGCGAGGTTCAGGCTCTCCGCCCGGCCCGCGTGCGGGACCCGCACGCGCCGGTCCGCCGCGCGAAGCACGTCCCCCGGCAGGCCATGGGCCTCGTTGCCGAAGATGAACGCCGCGGCGTCCGGAAGGTCGGCGTCGAAGAGATCCTCCTCACCGTGCATGTCCATCGCCAGCACCGCGAACCCTCGATCGCGCAGGGACGCCAGTGCCTCGGTCGTGGACAACCCGCGGACGATCGGGACGTGGAAGATCGAGCCGGCGGACGCGCGTACCGTCTTCGGGTTGTAGGTGTCGACCGAGCTGCCGGCGAACACGACGCCCGAGGCGCCCGCCGCGTCGGCCGACCGCAGGATCGTCCCGGCGTTCCCCGGATCGCGAACCTCGTGCAGGATCGCGACGCATCCCGTCGAGTTCAGGGCGTCGATCGGCACGTCGACGAACGGCGCGATCCCGACGATCCCCTGCGGCGTGACGGTGGAGGTCAGTCGCTCCATCACCGAGGGGCTCACGGGATCGACGGGAACCCCCGCCTGGCGCGCCCGAACGGCCAGCGGCTCGAGCTCGTCCGTGACGAACAGCGACTCGAGCCGGCCGTCGTCGGCCAGGGCCTCGGCCACGCCCTGGGAACCCTCGACGAGGAACCTCCGCTCCTCCTCGCGGAGCGCTCGCTTCTTGAGCTTGGTCGCGGCGAGGACCTTCGGGTTCTTCGCGGACGTCAGCACGGCGCCGGTCGCCCCCCTGGCACGCGCGGAGTCTACGCGGGCCCCGGTGCGGGGCGGTCCATCAGGATGTCGCGGGTGAGGACGTCTTCGCCTGCTCCACGAGCTTGGCGAACGCGCCCGGGTCGCGGACGGCGATGTCCGCGAGGATCTTCCGGTCGACCTCGATGCCGGCGGCGCGGAGACCGTGAACGAACCGCGAATAGGAGAGTCCGTGCGGCCGGACGGCGGCGTTGATCCGAGCGATCCACAGCCGGCGGAACTGACCCTTGCGGTCCCGGCGGTCCCGATAGGCGTACATGCCCGAGTGCATGACCTGTTCCTTGGCCAATCGCACCCGCTTCCGGCGGCTGCCCGTGTACCCCTTCGCCGCGGCGAGGATCTCGCGTCGCTTCTTCTTCGCGTGGACGGAGCGCTTCACTCGAGCCATGTCGTTAGTCTCCCAACAGCCGACGGATCGTCTTCGCGTCCGCGCGGGAGCCGACCTCGGCCGTGCCCTCGACGCGACGGCGTCGCGAGGACGACTTCTTCGTCAGCATGTGGTTGCCGGTGGCCTTGCGGTGGAGCACCTTGCCCTTGCGGGTGATGCGGAACCGCTTGGCCGTGGCCCGGTGCGTCTTGATCTTCGGCATGTCGGCTATCCCTCGTCGGTGTCGGATGCGGGGACCGTCGCGACGGACTCGGGCGACGGTACGGGCGCGGGCTCCGACTCGTCTTCGCGAGCCTTCTCCCTGGCCTGCTGCTCGAGGAACCGCCGGTTCGGGGCGATCACCATGATCATGTTCCGCCCCTCCTGCTTCGGCATCGATTCGACCGTCACCATCCCTCCGAGATCGCCGACCAACCGGTCGAGGATCTTCCGCCCCAGCTCCGTGTGGGTCATCTCGCGGCCGCGGAACATGATCGTGACCTTGACCTTGTGGCCGCCGCGGAGGAACCGATCGACGTGGCCCTTCTTCGTGGCGTAATCGTGGGCGTCGATCTTGGGGCGGAACTTGATCTCCTTGAGCTCGGTGCGAGCCTGCTTCTTCCGGGCTTCCTTCTGCCGGATGTCGCGCTCGTACTTGAACTTGCCGTAGTCCATGATCCGCGCCACCGGCGGCTGCGCCTGCGGAGCGACTTCGACGAGGTCGAGGTCGAGCTCCCGGGCCCTGCGGAGCGCCTCCTGCGTGGGGACCACCCCGATCTGATCGCCGTCGGCACCGACCAATCGGACCTCTGGTGACCGGATCCGGTCGTTCAAGCGTGGCTCGGTCGAGACCCCGCATCACTCCTTTCGAAAACGAAGCACCGGCCCTGCCGGTGCTGGGTGCTGATCGCGGTGGAACACGTGCCGAGCAGTATAGGGGCCCCCTCCGACGGCTGTCGACGGACCATCACCAGTCGCCCGCCAACGGACGGCCGTAGTCGTCGTGGAGCCGATGGTCGTCATCCTCGGACGTGTAGCCGTAGGCCACCTCGAGGATCCGGCCGGGGACGGATCCGTCGCAGCGGATCCGGTGTGCCTGCTCGGCGGGGATCACGAACTCCTCCCCCGGTGAGGCCGCCACGGCACGCTCGCCGACCTCGACCGTCAGCCCCGGGTCGAGGACGACCCAGGTCTCGTCGCGCATCCGGTGGAAATGGACGCTCGTCTCCTCGCCCGGCTGGACCGTGATCACCCGGACGGTCGAGGGCTGGTTGTGCGCGTAGGTGACCACCCGGCCCCACGGTTTCTCGACGATCATCGAAGGCCCTCCTCCTTCGGGAGGCGGTTCAGCAGGTCGGCCATCTCCAGGGCGGCCTCGGCCGCGTCCCAGCCTCGGTTCCCGCCCGCGCCGCCCGCACGGGCCTCGGCCTGCGCCAGCGTGTCCGTCGCCAATACCTCGAAGATCACCGGCACGCCGGTGTCCCGCGCCACATCCGACGTCCCTCGCGCGGCCTCGTGGGCGACGAGCTCGAAGTGCGCGGTTTCCCCGCGGACGACGGCGCCCAGACAGATCACGGCGTCGTAGGCGCCCGTCGTGGCGAAGCGTCTCGCGACGAGCGGTACCTCGAACGCACCCGGGACCCAAGCCACGTCGATCGCGTCGGGATCGACGCCGCGGGTGCGGAGTCCCTCGAGGGCCCCGTCCAGGAGCTTGGCGGTGACCGCCTCGTGGAAACGGGCGACCACGATCGCCACCCGGCGGCCGGCGCCGACCGGAGTCCCCCTCGTCACGCTCACGCGCGCGCCTCCGCCCCGTCCACGTCCGGCAGGTCAAGGAGGTGACCCAGCTTCTCGCGCTTCGCGCGGAGGTACCCGACGTTCTGCGCGGTCGGCTCGGTCTGCAACGGGATCCGCTCGGAGATCCGGAGCCCGTACCCTTCGAGCCCCGCTCGCTTCCCGGGGTTGTTCGTGAGGAGCCGCATCGACCGCACGCCGACGTCGTAGAGGATCTGCGCGCCGATGCCGTAGTCGCGCTGGTCCGCCTGGAACCCGAGCTCGAGGTTCGCCTCGACCGTGTCGCGGCCGCGGTCCTGGAGCTCGTAGGCCCTCAGCTTGTGGGTGATCCCGATCGCGCGGCCCTCGTGGCCGCGGACGTACAGGATCACCCCCCGCCCTTCGCGCCCGATCAGCTCCATCGCGCGATCGAGCTGCTCGCCGCAGTCGCAGCGCAGCGACCCGAACACGTCACCGGTGAGGCACTCCGAGTGGACCCGGGTGAGGACATCGGTGCCGTCGCCGATCTCACCGAGCACCAGGACGATGTGGGCGCGTCCGTCGACCGTGCTCTCGTACGCGATCGACCGGAACTCCCCGTGCGGCGTCGGGATCTTGGCCTCGGCCACCCGGCCCACGAGGACCTCGTGTCGGCGCCGATGCGCGATCAGATCCGCGATCGAGATCAGCTTGAGCCCGTGGGTCCGGGCGAACACGACGAGATCGGGCAGCCGAGCCATCGAGCCGTCCTCCTTCACCGTTTCGCACAGGACCCCGGCCGGATACAACCCGGCGAGCCGAGCCAGATCGACGGCCGCCTCGGTGTGCCCGGCCCGCTTGAGGACGCCGCCTTCCCGGTAACGCAGGGGGAAGATGTGACCGGGGCGGGACAGATCGGCGGGCTGGGTCGCGGGGTCGATCACCGCCTGGATCGTCCGGGCTCGGTCGGCCGCCGAGATCCCCGTCGTCACGCCGGTCCGCGCGTCGACCGAGACGGTGAACGCGGTCCTGCGGCTGTCCGTGTTGGCGGCCACCATCAGCGGGATCTCGAGCTCGTCCAGCCGCTCGCCGATCACCGGCATGCAGATCACGCCGCTCGTGTGCCGCACGATGAACGCGATCGCCTCGGGCGTGACGCGCTCCGCCGCCATGATCAGATCCCCTTCGTTCTCCCGGTCGGCGTCGTCGACGACGATCACCATCCGGCCCTCGCGGATCTCCTCGATCGCCTCCGGGATCGATGCGAAGACGCCGGGAGCCATCACGCGTTCGTCCATGCCGTCCGTCCTCGTCTCTCGATGGGGTCATCGGATTCCTCGCCGGGCCGCGTCGGCACGGTCCCGCCGTCGCTCGTTCGGTCGAGCTGCCTCGCCACGTACTTCGCGAGCACGTCCACCTCCACGTTCACGGGGTCGCTCACGCGACGGTCGCCCAGCGTGGTCGCGGAAAGCGTGTGCGGGATCAGCGCGATCTCGACCTCGTCCTCCCGCAGGTCGGCGACCGTCAGGCTCACGCCGTCGAGCGTGATCGACCCCTTCGGCACCACGAACGCGAGCAGATCGGCGGGGATCCGCACGCGGAGCCGTGCGCCGCCGTCCGGCTCACGCCGAACGGCGACGACCGTTCCGACGCCGTCCACGTGCCCCTGGACGAGGTGACCGCCCAGGCGGGCGACCAGCGTGACCGGACGCTCGAGGTTGACCGGGTCCCCGGGTGCCAGGCGGGCGAGCGTCGTGCGCTCGCGTGTCTCACCGGAGAGATCGAACGCCACGGTCCCGTCGGCGACCTCGACGACCGTCAGGCACGTCCCGTTCACGGCGATCGAGTCGCCGACCGCGGCGTCGCGCGCCGCCACCCGCGAGCGGATCGCGAGCCGCGACCCCGCCACGGACGAGACCTGGGCGCGTTCCTCAACGATCCCGGTGAACATCCGCCACCACCTTCAGGTCGGAGCCGAACCGATCGATCGAAACGACGTCGACGCTCGCGGCGCGGCCGATCGGCGCGAAGCCCATGCCGCCGAGCCACCCGGGCGCGCCGTCGCCGCCGACGAGCGAGGGCGCGACGTAGAGGACGAGCCGATCCACGACATCGTCGCGGACCGCGCTCCACGCGAGCGTGGGACCGCCCTCGAGCACCACCCCCTGCACGTCGCGCTTCCCGAGCGTCTGCATCAGGGCGCGGAGCGACACGCCTCCCGCCGCGTCGCGATCGAGGACGATCACGTCGGCGCCGCCGTCCAGCCACTCCTGCCGGCGGTCGGCCGGCGCCAGCTCGGTGGTCGCGACGAGCGTCGGCGCGGCCGCGTCGAAGGCGCGCCCGTCACCGGTGACCCGCCCCGAAGCGTCGACGATCACCCGGAGCGGGGGCCGCGCCGACGCGAACGCCGCGTCGCGGAGGGTGAGCGCCGGGTCGTCGGCGAGCGCGGTGCCCGCGCCCACCACGACCGCGTCGGCCCAGGCCCGGAGCCGTTGCACGTCCGCCCGGGCCGCCGGACCGGTGATCCACCGGGACGTCCCGTCGCGCGCCGCCGCCTTCCCGTCCAGCGACGAGGCCATCTTCAAGATCGTGAAGGGTCGGCCGGTCCGAACGTGCGTGAAGAAGGCGACGTTCTGGAGGCGGGCCTCGTCCGCGAGGAGCCCCTCCTCGACCGGAAGGCCCGCGTCGCGCAAGGCCCGGAAACCGCCGCCGTCCACGACGGGGTTCGGGTCGCTCGTCGCGGCGATCACACCCTCGACGCCGGCGCGGAGCAGGGCGGGAACGCAGGGCGGGGTCCGGCCGTGATGGATGCAGGGCTCGAGCGTCACGAACGCGGTGGAGCCGGCGGCTCGATCGCCCGCGAGCCGAAGGGCCATCGCCTCGGCGTGCTCCGTCCCCGGTCCCTCGTGCCAGCCCTCGGCGACCACCCGGCCGTCGCGGACGAGCACGCAGCCGACCATCGGGTTCGGTGAGACCCGGCCCCAGCCTCGCTCCGCCAGCGCGAGCGCCCGGCGCATGTGCACTTCGCGGTCCACGCCCCTCCATCCCCCGGGGCGTGCGCGCGGAACGGCGTGGCGGGACCGCGTGAGGCGGTCCTCCGCGCCCGTTCCCTCCCATCCCGACTTTCACGGTCGGCCCCGGAGTTCCACCGGGTCAACCCTCGCGCGGTCCGCGAGGGGTCGCGGGCTGTCACCGCCGGTGGGGATTCGCACCCCGCCCCGGAAACAGGCTGGGGCCAGTATAGGACCCTCTCCTCCGACGAGGACCGGCGGCGCTACGGTGCGCGGCGATCGACGGCGAACGAGGAGCCGCCGTCGCGTTTCGCGAATTGCTTCATCTCCGTCGCCACCGCGACGGCCTCCCCGTAGTGGGCGAAGGCCCGCTTCGAGGTCGTGGCGATCCCGATCGAGACGCTCACGAGTGGGATGTCCTGCTCGACGCCCTTACGGTCCTCCATCCGGACGAATCCTCGCGCGAGATCGTCGTCCTCGTAGTAGAGGGCTCGGTCCTGGTCGAACCGCTCGCAGACGCGCGTGGCGACGTCCTCGGCCGTCTCCGGCAGCACGACCGCGACGAAGTCGTCGCCACCCACGTGCCCGACGAAGCCGTCCTGGTCGTACGCCATCACGGCGTCCTGGAGCATCCGCGCCGTCCCCTGGATCAGGCGATCCCCGCGCACGAAGCCGTACTTGTCGTTGTAGGTCTTGAAGTTGTCGAGGTCCAGGTACAGGACCGCGAACGGATGATGCTCGCGCACCTGGCGCTCGATCTCCTCCTGGATCCGGATGTTGCCGGGCAACCCGGTGAGCGGCGAGAGGTTGCGCATCTCCTTCGCGCGTCGGAGCGTGCCCTTGACCCGGGCCAGCAGCTCGATCGGATCGAAGGGCTTGATGATGTAGTCGTCGGCGCCCGACTGCAGGCCCGTGACCTTGTCGGACGAGAGCGCCTTCGCGGTCAGCATGATGATGCTCGTGTTCGCGGTCTGGGGGTTCTTCCGCAGGCGCTGCGCCACCTCGAACCCGTCGAGCCGGGGCATCATCACGTCCAGGAGGACGAGGTCCGGACGGAGATCCGCGGCGCGCTCGAGCGCCTCTTCGCCGTCGCCCGCGACCGAGACGTCGTAGCCGGCCGAGCGGAGGTTCACCTCGACGAAGCGAGCGATGTCCGGGTCGTCGTCGACGACGAGGATCGACTCGGGCATCAGGCGCGCTCCGGTGAGCGGTCGGCGCGAGCGATCCCGGCGAGGGTCCGCGCCGCGGCGGCGGGATCGTCCGTCCGGTAGATGCCCGACGCGGCGACCAGCACCGTGGCACCGGCATCCACGGCACGTTGCGCGTTCTCGATCTTCACGCCGCCGTCGATCTCGACGTCGAGCTCGAGACCGCGCCGATCCGCCTCACGGCGGACGGCCTCGATCCGTGGGTACACCTCGGGGTTCAGCTCCTGCCCGCTCCAACCCGGGCGGATGCTCATCAGCATCACGTCGTCGAGCTGTTCGAGCGACGGGAAGACCGCCTCGACCGGCGTCTCGAGGTTCAGCGTGATCCCCGTGCGCATCCCGGCGGCACGGGCCTTCGCAACCGCGGGCTCGGGGTCGCCGACCGCCTCGTGGTGGAACGACACGACGTCCAGACCGGCGTCCGCCAGCTCCTCGAAGTACGACTCGGGCGCATCCACCATCAGGTGTCCGTGCAGCGTCAGGTCCGTGCACGGGCGGAGCGAGGCCACGACGACCGTGCCCAGCGCGATGGGAGGAACGAAGTGCCCGTCCATGATGTCGACATGGATGATGTCGGCAGCCCCCTCGACCCGCTTGACCTCGTCGGCCAGGTGCGCGAGGTCGGCGGCGAGGATCGAGGCGGCCAGCTTGCCCACGGGCGCGAATCCTAGTCGAAGGTCTCTTCGCCAGGGTCCGACGACGGCACCGGTCCGGCGCCCCGTTCGAACGCGGCCACGAACATCCCGTCCGTCCCGTGCCGGTGGGGCCACAACCGGTGGCGCAGCGCGCGTCCGTCGGGCCCGGGCGTCTCGATCGGCCGCAGGTCGGGACGGCGGCGGACGATCGCGTCGCACACCGCGTCCGTCTCGCCGCGCGGGAACGTGCAGACCGAGTACACGAGCCGTCCGCCGGGAGCCACCAGGTCGGCAGACGCGACCGCGATCGCGACCTGCAGCCGAGCGAGCTTCGAGAGTTCCTCGCGACGCGGTCGCCACAGGAGCTCCGGCCGGCGACGGGCCGAGCCGATGCCGGAGCACGGCGCATCCACCAACGCGCGGTCGAACGGGCCGCGGACGGCCGGCCGCGTCGCGTCCTGTGCGAGGAGGCACGCACCGACGCCGAGCCGGTCGAGCAGCGGCGGGATCAGCCCGATGCGCGTGAGACTGACGTCGGCCGCCACCGTGAACCCCTCGTGCGACGCTCGGCAAGCGACGAACGCGGTCTTGCCGCCGGGAGCCGCGCACGCGTCCAGCGCCCGTTCCCCCGCGTGCACGCCGAGGGTCTCCACCACGAACGCGGACGCCTGATCCTGGACGGCGAACCAGCCCTCCTCCCAGCCGGGCAGCGACGTGGGATCCCCGCCGGCGAGGAGCAGACATGAGGGATGGACGGCGCCGCGCACCGGCTCGTGCCCCGCCTCCGCGAGCGCCCGCTCGGCGTCGTCGACGGTGACGCGGCACGTGTTCACGCGGAGGGTGAGGGGGCCGCGCTCGCCGAAGGCGAGCGCGGCCCCCTCGACCTCGTCGGCCGGCAGGAGCTTGCGCAGTTCGGCCACGGCCCAGGGCGCGAGGCCCGTACGCAGGCTGAGGCGCCGGTCGTCGTGCCCCTTCGCCGGCGCGGGCGGGTCCTTCGCCAGCCGGCGCAGGATCGCGTTCACGAACCCGCGCTCCCGCGCGACGACGGCGCCCACGGTCTCGCTCACCGCCGCGTGCGCGGGGATCCTGGTGTGCAGGAGCTGGTAGGCGCCGAGGCGCAAGGCGGCGCGCGCGCCGGGTGTCATGCGCTCGAGCGGCCTCGCGGCGCGCGCGCCGATCGCCGCGTCGAGCTCGGGAACGTGTCGCAGCGTCCCGTACACGAGCTCGGTCACGAGCGCCCGATCGCGTTCGTCGAGTCCGGACCGGCCGAGCGTCGCCGGCAGGAGCCGGTTGGAGTACGCGCCCTCGTCGGCGACCCGCCGCACGACCTCGAGGGCGACGGCCCGAGCGCTCCGGCTCATCCGAGCCGCTCGCCGGGTCGGATCCGCGCCCCGCGCGCCCACTCCGCCGCGGTCATCCGCTTGCGTCCCGCCGGCGCAACCTCGAGGACGTCGACGGCGCTTCCGTACCCGGCAGCGACGACGACATCGCCGTTCGGTAGGACGGTGATCGTGCTCGCTCCCTCGGCGTCATCGGTCAGCACGTGGCCGTGCGGTCCGCGATCCGCCGCTCGCAGGATCTTCAGCGGCAGCGCTCGGAAGGTCGTCGCCGCGCCCGGCTCGGGAGCGAACGCGCGCACCCGTCGGACGATCGCATCGGATGGCGAGCTCCAGTCGAGCGTCCGTTCCTCCGGCTTGGGCTTCGGGGCGTACGTCGCACCGGCGTGGTCCTGCGACCGAGGCTCGACCGCTCCGGCGGCGAATCGGCGCAGCACCTCGACGAGCAACGGCGCTCCGCGCTCCGCCAGCCTCGCGCCCAGCGTTCCCGCATCCTCGTCGTCGTCGATCGCGGTCTCGATCGCCGAGAGGATCGGGCCGGTGTCCATCCCCTCGTCCATCAACATCACGGTGACGCCGGTGCGCTCGTCGCCTTCGAGGATCGCTCGCTGGACCGGGGCTGCGCCGCGCCACCTCGGCAGGAGTGAGAAGTGCACGTTCACCGCTCCGAGCACCGGGATGTCCAGGACGTCGGGCGTCAGGATCTCGCCGTAGGCGACGACGACGAGGACGTCGGGCTCGAGCGCCGCGAGCACGTCGAAGCCGTCGCCGGAACGAACGCCCTCGACCTCCAGGAGCGGGAGGCCGTCCGCGCCGGCCGCCTCCGCGACGGCCGTCGGCGTGAGCCGCGATCCCCGACCCGCGGGACGTGGAGGATTCGTCACGACGAGGGCCACCTCGACATCGTCGGCCTTCCGGAGCGCGCGCAACGTCGGAACCGACCACGGGTCGTTCCCGAGGAACGCGACGCGCATCACGCCTCCTCCGGCCCGGAGCGACTCGCTCAGTCGTCGTCCCCCGGACGCGGCGCCAGGCCCATCTCGATCCGCCGGAGCTGCGCCATCACGTCACGACGACCGTCCTCGTCGAGTCGATCGATGTACAGCATGCCGTTCAGGTGATCGGTCTCGTGCTGGAAGATCCGCGCGAGGAGCCCCTCCCCGACGAGGTCGAGCGGGCGGCCCTCGAGGTCCTGGCCGTGGCAGCGGATCCTCGCGAACCTCGGCGTGGGGTGGTACGGACCGGGGATCGAGAGGCAACCCTCGTCCTCGAGGAGCTCCCCCATGCCCTCCGACAACTCGGGGTTCGCGACGAAGGTCGGCCCGCCCTCTCCGTCGTCGAACACGAAGAGCTGAAGGGAGATCCCGACCTGGGGCCCCGCCAGGCCCACGCCCGGCGCGCCGTGCATCGTCTCGATCATGTCCTCCGAGAGCGTCCGGAGCGCGGCGTCGAACTCCGTCACGGGCTTCGCCGGCTCTCGCAGGGCCGGGTCGCCGAGCGTTCGGATCCGGAGGATCACGCGGTCTCCTTCGCTCACGGGGGCTACGCTCGCGACCGTCGTCGCTCGCTTCGTGAGCCCCCAGACCTCTAGAGGTGTGGTTCGGCCTCGACGCGCTCGACGACCCCGTCCGCCGCGAGCTCCCGGAGCCGGACGCCGAACGTCGCGACGCGCCCCGGGTCGAGGGCGAGCAAGCATACCGTTCGATCTTCCTCGGTCGTGACGAGCAGCGTCGTGGGCTCGAGGCCGCGAAGCTCGGTCTCGAGGAGCTGGCCGCCGGTCACGCGGAAGACGGCGGCGCCCACGGGCAGTCCGGCGTCGCGGCGGCGCCGCATCTCCTCGGCATGGAAGCGATCGGGGTTCCCGCGAACGAGCGCCTGCACGATCGTGTCGCCGGGCGACGACGCCTGCACGATCGCGCGACCGTCCGGTCGCGCCCACCCGACGGCTTCCATCCAGGTCGCGAGACTGCGCTCCCTCGCGGCGATCCCCGGACGCCGTTCCGCGAGGTCCACGTCCAAGATCCCGACGAGATCGAGCCCGCCCGGTCCCAGATCACGCACCTGGTCCGGCCCGCCGACGAGGATCTCCCCGTCCCCGGGGAGGTGCGGCGGC
>DASQTT010000204.1:0-2360 GCA_035641735.1 Actinomycetota bacterium
CGGATCTCTTCGATGCCGAGCAGCGGCGGCCCCGAGCGGCACAACAGCAGGTGGGGTTGTTCCGAACACCACCATCTATCAGGCCCGCAGGATGCAGACGCGGGTGCGGCGGTCGTCGGGGGAGATCGAGGTGCTGCACACCCTGAACGGCACCGCGACCGCGGTAGGCCGGACGCTGATCGCGATCCTCGAGAATCACCAGCGGGCGACGGCAGCGTGGCCCTGCCGGATGCGCTCCATCCCTACCTGCCCGAGCGCTTAAGCCTCGCCTAGACAGCCACGCCGGGCCCCCGGAGAATGCCCGGCAAAGGAGGGGTGGACGTGGCGGCGGCGCGGCGAACGATCCGGGAGGAGCTTCGAAAGGAGGTCGAACGCTTCGGGCCCGTGTTCGAGATCAGCCCGAACGCGTTCGTGGTCACCGATCTCGATGCGCACGTCGTGGCGTGGAGCCCCGCCGCCGAGCGCCTGTTCGGGTACTCGGCCGAGGAGGCGATCGGTCGCGACATCGACGGCCTCGTGGCCAGCAGCGACGACCTCCACGCACAGGCGGTCGAGCTCAGCGAGCGAACGTCCCGCGACCGGGTTCAGATACTCAGCCGCAGGACCCGCAAGGACGGGTCGCTGGTCGATGTCGAGCTGCTGGCGACTCCGCTGCTCGTCGACGGTGAGGTGGTCGGGACGCTGGCCAGCTACCACGACGTCACCGAACTCAACCGGCGGCGTCGGCTCTTCGAGGCGATGCTGGAGGTGAGTCCAGAAGCCATCGCGCTCGTCGGTCTGGACGACACGGTCACCTCGTGGAACCCGGCGGCCGAGCGGCTGTTCGGCTACTCGGCAGAGGAGGCGATCGGCCGCAACATCAACGACCTCGTCGCGAACCGCGGCGACTTGTTCACCGAGGCCGAGGCGATCGACCGTCGCGCCGACCAGGGACAGACGGTTCGCCTCCTCACCCAGCGGGTTCGGAAGGATGGAACTCTCGTCGACGTCGACATCGTCGGCGGGCCGCTCACGGTCGGCGGCGAGATCGTCGCGAAGCACGCCTTCTACCACGACGTCTCCGAGCTCCAGGAGCAGAGGCGGTATTTCCAGTCGCTCCTCGAGCTCAGCCCGGCGGCCATCATTGTCACCGATCTCGACTCGAAGGTCGTCTCATGGAACCCCGGCGCCGAGCGGCTCTTCGGTTACCCGGCGGAGGAGGCGGCCGGCGTCCATCTCGACGACCTCGTGGCCGCCCGGCCGGATCTGCACGAGGAGGCACTCGGCTACAGCGAGAGGGCGGGACGCGGGGAGCGGGTCAAGGCGACCGGTCGGCGGACCCGAAAGGACGGCGCGTTGGTAGACGTCCAGATGTTCTCCGAGCCGGTCGTCGTGAACGAGAAGCGCATCGGCTACGTGGTCATCTACCACGACATCACCGACGTGCAGGAACAGAAGCGCTACTTCGAGTCGCTCCTGGAGATCAGCCCGACGGCGATCGTCGTGACCGATCTCGGAGGGACCGTCGTCTCGTGGAACCCCGCCGCGGAGCGGCTCTTCGGGTACTCGGCCGGCGAGGCCGTCGGCGCCGCCCTCGACGACCTGGTGGCGACGCTCCCGGAACTCCACCGAGAGGCGGAAGACGTCACCGAAGCGGCGGTACGCGGAGAACGGTCACAGATCACGGCAAGACGGACGCGCAAGGACGGGGCCCTCGTGGACGTCCAGATGGTCTCGGCGACCGTCGTGGTGGGCGAGGAGCGTGTCGGGCTCCTGTGGGTGTACCACGACATCACCGAGGTGCAGCAACAGAGGCGGTGGCTCGAGTCCGTCCTCACGCTCAGTCCCACCGCGATCATCACCGTGGACGACGAGACGAAGGTGACGTCGTGGAACCCTGCCGCCGAGCGCCTGTTCGGGTACACGGCGGAGGAATCGGTCGGCACCCACTTGGACGACCTGGTCGCGAACAGGCCCGAGATCCGTGAGGAGGCGGCCCGATTCAGCGCAGCCGGTATCGGCGGCGAGGAGATCCGCGTCATCACGCGCCGGACACGGAAGGATGGGACCCTCGTCGACGTCGAGATGCTCGTGGCGCCGGTGCTGATCGGGGGCGAGCGGGTCGGGCACAGCGTGATCTACCATGACATCGGCGAGATTCAGCGACAACGGCGGTACTACGAGGCCCTCGTGCAAGCGAACCCCGTCGCGATCGTCCTGATGGATCCCGACGGCATCGTGACGTCGTGGAACCCGGCCGCCGAGCGCCTGTTCGGATACGCGACGGAGGAAGCGATCGGACTCCACATCGACGACCTCGTCGCCACGGACCCCATCGTCCGCGCCGAAGCCGTGAACGCCAGCGAAGTCGGGATCGGCGG
>DASQTT010000205.1:0-19940 GCA_035641735.1 Actinomycetota bacterium
GATCAAGCAGCTCAAGAAGGTGGGCTTCACGGTCGACGTCGAGGTCGCCGACAGCCTGGCGCCGAAGGGAGACGTCTTCGCGCAGGATCCCGGTGCCGGCGCGACGACCTTGCTCGGGACGCGAGTGACGATCCAGGTCTCGTCGGGCACGCCGCCGATGGTGACGGTGCCTCGCGTCGTCGGCCTGAACATCGGGCCGGCCATCTCGATCCTGCAGTCGCTCGGACTGTCGGCCGGCGTGATCGAGGTTCCGACGGGCGACCCGGACAAGGTCGGCATCGTCCTCGACCAGGAGCCCAACGCGAGCGCCACCGTCCCGGAGGGGACCAACATCGCGATCGCCGTGGGGGTCGAGCCGAAAGACGGCGGCGGCGGTGGCGATGGCGGTGGAGGCGGCGACGGTGGCGGTGGCGGTGGAGGCGGCGACGGGAACGGCAACGGGAACGGCGGCGGAGGGGGCGGCGACGGCGGTGGAGGCGGGGGCGACTAGCTAGCCGGTATCGGCCGCGTCGAGCCGAGCCCGCACCCGAGCCTGAACCTCGTTCCCATCGACGCGGCCCTTCGCCCGGCCCATCACGACACCCATCACGCGTCCGAGCTCCTTCGGAGAGCTGGCGCCCGTCGATGCGAGGGCGTCCTCGATCAACGCATCCAGCTCGGCGTCACCGAGCCGCTCCGGCGCGTACGGAGCGATCGCTTCACGCTCTTCCCGCTCCCGGTCGGCGAGCTCCTGCCGGCCTGCCCCTTCGAACGCCTCGATCGACTCACCGCGCTTCTTGACCTCCTTGGCAGCCACCTCACGCACCTCGTCGTCGGAGAGCTCGTGCCGCACTTCCTTCTCGCGGTTCGTCACGGCCGCCGAGAGCATCCGGAGCGCGCCCAGCCGCACCTTGTCGCCGTCCTTCAGCGCATCACGCATCTCCGTGGAGATCCGATCCTTCAGGCCGGGTGCGGTCACTACACTCCCTCCGTGCTCCCCGTGGCCTTGGCGATCGCCGCGTTCGCGGCGGGGTGCGTGGTGTACGGGGTGGTCGTCGAACGCTCCTGGTACCGCGTCGTGCGGCACCGGCTGAACATCCTACCGACGGACGGTCCGCCGACCCTGACGCTGCTGCACCTGTCGGACCTCCACTTCGTTCGCGCCGACGACCGCAAGGCCCGCTTCCTCTCGACGCTCCCCACACCCGACGTCACCATCGTGACGGGGGACTTCCTCGCGGAGCCCGAAGGGATCCCCGCCGCAGTCGAGGCCGTCCGTGCCGTCCGGGGCCGGCTCGGATCGTGGTTCGTGCTGGGATCCAACGACTACTTCGTCCCGCAGCCGAAGAACTACTTCGACTATTTCCGAGAAAGCCGCAGAAGGCGACGCGTTCGGCGGGGGAAGGCGCACGACCTCGTCCATGAACTCCTCACGGACGGGTGGGAAGACCTGTCCAACACCCGGCGGCTGCTCTCCCTGGATGGCCTCGCGGTCGAGCTCCTCGGGCTGGACGACGCCCATATCGGGCGCCACGACCTCCGGGTCGCTCCTCGGAGAGACACGGACCGGTTCGGGATCGCCTTGATGCACTCGCCCGACAGCGCCGCGGAGGCCGCGGCCTTGGGCTACGAGCTGGTCCTCGCCGGTCACACCCACGGGGGGCAGGTTCGGCTTCCGTTCGTCGGCGCGCTCGTGACGAACTCCGACATGCCGCGACGGCTCGTGGCCGGCCCGATCCGGCTTGGGACCGCGCTCCTCCATACCTCTCCCGGCCTCGGAACCGGCAAGTACGCGCCCTTCCGGTTCTGGTGCCGTCCGGAGGCGACGATCCTCGAACTCGGGCGCCGGACGAGCCGCTAAACTCCTTACCCGCGGGACGTGGCGCAGCTTGGTAGCGCGCAGCGTTCGGGACGCTGAGGTCGCGGGTTCAAATCCCGCCGTCCCGACTCCGACGAAGACGGGGGTTCAGTCTCGTCGGTCAGGCACCGATACAGGAGGGCGGGCTCCGACAGGGGCCCGCCCGTATCGGTTTCACGCCAGTGCAACCGAGACGTTTGACGGGCTGCCGGGCCGCCGGTAGCCTCAGCCGACGGCTCCGGAGACGGAGCCTTTCGAATATCTGGACCTAGGAGCGGATGACCGGAACGCGGAGGCGGATCGCACGGCTCGTCGTAGCCGTCGTGTTCACCGTCCCCGTCGTCCTCTCCCTCAGCCTCGCCTCGCTCGCCGCACCGTCGGCGGAGGAGGTCCGCGCCGCCAAGGAACGGGCTGCCGAGCTCGGTCGTGAGTTCGAGGCGGTGGTCGAGCAGTACAACGACGCGAAGTACCGCCTCTCGCTGACCGAGAAGAACCTGGCGGAGGCGAACGAGCAGCGGCGTGAGGCCGAATCGCAGGCGGAGGTCGCCGAGTCGCGCCTCGCCGAGCGCGCGGTCCAGGCCTACGTCGGCACCGGATCGGAGATCGACGGACTCCTCGGCGCAAGCAGCCTCGGCGAGTTCTCGGACAAGCTCGAGTTCATGGGCGCGCTCGCGGAGAACGACGCGGCGCTCGCATTGGCGGCCGCGAACGCCCGGCAGGAGGCGGAATGGGCGGCCGCTCGCTACCGGGACCTCCTCGCAGAACGGCGTGCGCAGGTTGAGCAGATGAAGAACCAGCTCGACCGCCTCGATCGGATGCTCGATGCGCAGGCTGCGCTGGCCGAGCGGCTCGAGCAGGATCGGGAGGCGTACCTCGACGCGCTCGCCCAGCAGCGGGAAGCGCTCGCGGCCGCGCAGCAGGAGACGACCACGGCGGCGCCCGCCCCAACGGGCGGCGGCGGTGGCGGGTTCGTCCCGCCGGTCAACGCCTCGGCGGCGCAGATCGCGGTGGCGGCCGCATACGACGTCGTGGGTACGCCGTACGTGTTCGGCTCATCCAACCCGGATGTCGGACTCGATTGTTCGGGCGTGACCGTCTATGCGTGGGGACAGGCCGGTGTGTCGCTCCCGCATTCGGCGGCGGCGCAGTACTCGAGCTTCCCGAAGATCCCGCTGTCGGCGGTCGAACCGGGCGACCTGATCTATTACGGGAACTTCGGTCCACACATCGCGATCTACGTCGGCAACAACACAATCATCCACGCGTCGAGCCCGGCACCGGGTGGACAGACACGGGTCGATTCGATGTACGGCTACGACGAGCCGTGGGGCGCCGTCCGCGTCGCCTGAATCCCCAGGCCGTCGGCAGTCCCTCCCGTGAACGCCCCGTCCGAGCACTCCTCGTCTCCGACGTTCCGGGACTGGCGCCGCTAGCGGAGGTCGGCCAGCCGGATCTCGGCCTGCTGGACGAGGCCCTCGTTCCCGATCTCGCGGGCGGCCTGCAAGGCCTGGTTCAGCAGGTCGACGGCCTGGCCCCGCCGGGCGTCCGACCGCTCGGCGGTCGCGTATTTCAGCTTCTCGTCCGCCTTCACGATCAGCTCGAAGATCTCGCTGGGCTGCATCGGCATCGCGACATCCTCTCCCATCCGGCCACGCCGTGTCGGTCCGCCGGGGGAGACTTCGGCCGGCGAAGGAACCTTCGCCGGCCCTCGAACGTCCCAGGGCCAACCAAGCCACCCGAGGAGGAGCGATGCGACCCGAGTTCCCCAGCCCACCGACGATCGAGGCGATCGCTCGGGTCTTCCGCGAGCCCGCGGCCGTGTGGACGATCGACGAGGTCGCCGGCCGGTTCGCGCTCTCGATCGGACAGGCGGTCCGAGTGATGGCCGACCTGGAAGCGATCGGCGTGGTTCGACGGCTCGGCGACGAGTTCGTGCCCGGGTCGAGCGCCGCGACGCCGGCCTAGGGGGCCAGCCCGGCCAGCGCCTCGGCCTCCCGTTCGAGCGCCTCGCGGTCGGCGAGGCGATCGAGCCAGGTCGCGGGAAGCGCCGTACGCCCGTGCCGGGCGCCCAGGAGCGCCCCCGCGACCGCCGCGTTCGTGTCGGTGTCACCGCCCAGCGACACGACGTGGCGGAGCCCCTCCTCGAACCCGCGCTCCTGGGCCGCGACCTGCAGGGCGACCCCCGCGGTGAACAGCGTGAACCCCATGTCGGGCCCGTCGATCCGACGGGCCCGACCGGCCTCCGCGGCCAGGTACTCGAGCTCCTCGCCGCCGTCGCGATCCGCGACGGCGGCGAGCGCCGCCTCCACGGTGAGCGCGGGATCCTCGCCGGCCACCAGACCGGCCGCGGCGAGGGTCACCGCGAGGCACGCCGTCCGGCAGCGCTCGTCCCAGTGGGTGATCGCGGAGAGGGCAGGAGCCTCCTCGACCAGCACTTCACGGTGACGCGTCCGGAGGGCGCCGAGCGGCGCACAGTACATCACGCTCCCGTTCCCTGCCGAGACCTCCGGCCCGCGACGCTCCCATACGATGCGAGCCGCCTCCCCCGGTTCGGTCGCCTCGCGAGCGACATGCAGCACCGTACGGGTGAGCGCTCCGGCATCCGGCGGATCGGTCCGGATCCACGCCAGGTGCCGCGCCAGCACGTCTCGGACGTCGAGCCGGCCGCCCGCGTCGACCAGGGACCGCCACAGGCTGCGCGCCATCGCCGTATCATCGGTCCAGGTTCCCGGCGGGCGATCGTTCCACGAGAGCTCGAAGGCCGGCAACGGATCGGGCACCTCCTCGCGCCGCCGGAACTCGAAGGGCGCTCCGAGGGCGTCACCGATCGCCAGGCCCAGGGCGCAGCCCGCGACGCGTTCTCGCAGGTCATCCACGTCCGGCGAGCCTAGCGAGCGCCGGTCGTCCGGGGGTCCTCTGGTACGCTGACCGGCCGCGATGAACAAATTCGGACCAAAGCATCGTATGTGTCGGCGCGTCGGCGCGCCGCTCTGTGGACGTCCCAACTGTCCCGCCAACAAGCGCCCCTATCCGCCCGGGATGCACGGGCGCGGCCGCAAGCGCATCTCCGAGTACCAGACGCGACTGGTCGAGAAGCAGAAGCTCCGCGCGATCTACGCGGTCGGCGAATCCCAGATGCGCGGGTACTACGACCGGGCCCATCGAGCGCGCGGGGTGACCGGCGAGGAGATGCTCCGGCAGCTCGAGGGCCGCCTGGACACGGTGATCTTCCGGCTCGGGTTCGCGCTCACGATCCATCAAGCTCGTCAGCTCGTCTCGCACGGGCACGTGCTCGTCGACGGCCGGCGGATCGACGTACCCAGTGCGCAGCTGAAGCCCGGTCAGGAGATCAGCCTGACCGAGAAGGGACGCAACTTCATCTCGGTCCGGGAGGCCGTGCAGATCACGCAGGACCCGCCCGGCTACCTCTACCGCAACACCGACGAGATCAAGGGCGTGTACACCCGTCATCCCGAGCGAGACGAGATCCCCCTGCCCGTCACGCTCGAGGAGCGCTTGGTCGTCGAGTTCTACTCGTAGCGGAAGGTTTCCTTCGCTCGCTTGGCGGATACCAGGGGTGCATGAACCAGATCCTGACGCACCTCACCGAACGGCTCGATCGGCTCCGTGATGAGCGCGGGTTCCTCGCAGGACGGGTCGCGCTCGTGATCTTCATCATCGGGCTGATCGTGGTGGCCGCGGTCATCGCGTTCATCATCCCGGGGAGCTAGTCGCCGGCGGCTCCAGGGCCGCCCGGACGAACGCCACCACCTCGCGCTCGCGCCGACGGAGCGACGCGCGTCCCTTGTCCGCGCCGACCACGGCGTGCAGGACGCTCGCCTCGGTGAGCGAGCCGATCACGGCGGTATACAGCGTGAACAGGAGCATCGCGGGATCCTGTTTGCGGACCTGGCCGTCGTCCATCCCGGACTGCAGGAAGTCCACGGCGCGTCGCCGCAGCGGGTCCAGGACGTCGGCGAACCGCTCGAAGGCCAGCGGACCGAGCCGACCGGCCTCGCGTACGAACATCGGGAACTCCGGCCACTCCGTCGCGAGGTCGAAGACCGCGTGGATCACCGCCTCGGCGCGGCGCCAGTAGCCCTCCTTGCCCTCGAGCGCCTCCGCGATCACCTCGGCGAGGCGGACACCCGCGGCCTGGAGGCAAGCCTCGAGCAAGGCGTCCTTCGTGGGGAAGTAGTACAGCAGCGTCTGCTTCCGAACGCCGACCGCCCCGGCGATGTCGTCGAGGCTGGCGCCTCCGTAGCCCTCACGACCGAACTGGCGGATCGCCTCCTCGATGAGCGTCGATCGCCGCTCCGCGCCACCCGTCCTGGGCATCGGCGTCAGTCCCAGACGCGCTCGGGCCCCGACCGACGAACGGGCCGTGAGCCCTCCCATCGACGGACCCAGTCGGGACCGAGCGGCCCGACGAGCGAGGGCGTCTCGCCGCGCTGCGCGCGGCGGATCGCTTCCCACCACGTGGTGCGCTCCTCGTGGAAGAGCTCGGCGACCGCCGCGGACATCCGCCGTGAGAGGTCCTGGTGGGTATCGCCCTCTCGCGGCCAGAACGGCGTGCCGTAGCGAAGCGTCACCGGCGGGCGTCCGCTCCGCGGCCAGATCCGTCCCTTCGGCATCGCCTGGAACGCGCCGACGATCGCGATCGGCGCCAGGCCGGCTCCCGTCTCGAGCGCCAACCGCGCCGCACCGTGGCGGAACCGCTGGAGATGGCCGTCCGTCGAGCGCGTGCCCTCCGGGAAGACCACGATGCTCCACCGCTCCGCGAGAAGCTCCCGGGCCTTGTCGACGGCGCCCTTGGCCCCGCGGGCACGATCGATCGGGAAGGCGCCGTACACCAGCGCCGTGAAGGCCTGCCGCCACCACACGTCGAAGAAGTAGTCCCTGGCCGCCCCCACGGCGGTCCGTGACTGCCACCGATCCGGGAGCGAGCACATGATCAGGGTCGCGTCGAGGTGGCTCGAGTGGTTCGAGTAGAAGATCACCGGAGGTTCGACGCCCTCCAGGTTGTCCAGGCCGAAGACGCGGAGGGTCAGCTCGTTGCGAACCAGCGGGTGCATCACGCCTTTGAGGAGGACCTGACGCGCGGCGACGCCGGCGTCCGTCCGCGCCCAGTCCGAGGGGAAGACCGCGTCCTCCTTGGGCTCGGTGTGCGGCTCGGCGGACCGCGGGACCAGCGGTCGGCGACCCCACCGGAAGCCGGAGGCCATCGCCTTCAACTCGCCGCGGATGCCCATGTCACAGCACGTCCGCGATCATGATCGGCGGCGCGTGGAAGTACGTGATCGAGGGCGACGATCCCACGGTGTCCTTCGCCATCTCGAGCGCGTCGCGGAACGAGCCGGCGGCTCGATAGCCGAGGCGGGCCACCGACTTCGGCTCGCCCCCCACGAAGATCACATCCTTCACGTGGTCGCGACCGTGAGCGCCCCAGTACCACATGTAGAACGGATGGACGCCGTGGTACGCGTGGGAGGTCCGGTACAGGTGGACGTACCACGGGTCGGTGGCGTAGCGCTCCTCGTACTTCGACTCGATCGTCGCGGGATCGGTCGTCTCCGCCAGGACCTCTTCGAAGAAGTCGATGTAGGAGGGATGGTGGATCTGATGGAACTCCCACGGAACCGGGTGGAACAGGATCGCGACCCCTCCGGGCTTCACCAGCGGCATGTTCCGGTACAGGTTGAAGAAGTAGCCGAGGCCGAGGCAGTGGACGAGGATCGGGTTGAGGATCGAGTTCACGTTGTAGGGCCCGAGGTACGGCACCCCGAAGACCACGACGTCGGACTGGCCCTGCACCTCGACGAGCTGCTGCCGATGCAGGTTTGCGAGCGTCCGTTCGTGGACCGGCTCGACCTCACCGGCGTTGATCCCGGTGACCCGGTAAGGCGCCTCCACCCGGCGGAAGAACTCCCGGCGAGCTCGCGGCGGCGCCATCCCGTTCGCCTTGCGCGCAGCCATCATCAGGCCCTGGTCGTAGGCCGACCACTCCCACTCGCGCTTGTTCAGGAAGCCGAGGTTCTTCGGGAAAGTCTCCGAGTTCACCGTGGTCTCGATCTGGAAGACCGTGATCCCGCTGGCGGCGATCAGCCTCCCCATCCGCGTGGCGGAGTCGCTTATGGCGCTGTGCCCGGGGCGCGGGTCCATGTACGAGCGCGAGTGCATCATCGTCTCGACGTTGTGGTGATGCCGGAGCGAGCGGTACCCCGCGAGCCCGATCGCCACCGACTTGTGGCCACCGTCCATCGCCACCAGGTTCACGTTCACGTAGACCAGCAGATCCGATTCCGCCGCCCGCTTCGAGATCTCGACGACTTCGTGCTGGTCGGTGGTCCCGACCTCGGTCAGCGCGTCCCGATCCTCGCCGTCGAAGTTCAACAGGTCGTTCGGCCAGAACGACCGGAAGACGCGTTCCCCGACCATGCGGCGGATCTCCGTCGCGGTCATCCGACGATGCAGCGCCGTGGCCACGACGATCTTCAGGTCCTCCACGCCGGCCCGGGCGGCGAGCTCGATCACGTGCTCGAGGATCCGCTGGCGGATATCCGGCAACGCCATCGGAGGGAGCGGCACGGAGAGGTCGTCAACCGCGATCGTCAGCTTCATCCCGGGTTTCAGGAGCTCGGGCAGCGGCCGGGAGTCGCCGACGGGGTGAAGGAGGGCGTGGCGGATCGCGGCGTTCAGGTCGCGCACGCCCGGCAGCGGATCCGGCGGATACACGACCCGGGTGCCCAGCGGGAAGTTCTGCAGCCTGAACCCCTCGCCCTCGTGGACGAGCAGCGGCGGTGTCCGCTCATCGACCTCCAATACGAATCCGGGTCTTGGCATCTCGTCTCCCGTCAGTCCTGTGGCGCGAACGCCACCTTGAAGGTCCCGAGCCGGCCGGCGGTCATCGCGTGGTCGATCGCGTCCCGCCATCGGTCGAGCGGATACGTCGCGCCGACCAGCCGGTCGAGGATCGGCAGGTTCGAGGCGAGCTCGATCGCGAGCTCGAAGGTCGGGCGCGAGACCCCGTTGCCGAGGTCCTCCATCCCGGAGGTGTAGGCGCCGACGAGCTCGAGCTCACGGAACCACACGGGCGTGAGATCGGTGCCTCCTTCGGGGATCCCGGAGAGGACCACCCTCCCCCCCGCCTTCGTGGTGCGGAGCGCCAGGTCGAGCGCCGAAGCCGATCCCGTGCACTCGAACGCCACGTCGACGCCGCCGAGGAGGAAGTCCATCCCTCGCTCGGGCGTGAGCTTCACCGCGTGGTCGGCGCGCCGGACCGCCTTCACGGCGTGCTCCGGACGAACCACGTCGTCGGCGCCGGCCATCGACGCGGCGGCGCGCTGCTTCTGATGCTTCGCCGCCACCACCACGTGGTCGGCAGCCGTGAACGCCTTCACCGCGATCAGGGTCAGGATCCCCACCGTGCCCGCGCCGACGACGTGCACCGTCCCGCCGGCCGGGACGCGGGCCCGGAACACGGCGTGGATCGCGCAGGCGAGCGGTTCGATCAGGACGGCGACCTCGTCGGACAGCGCGTCGGGCACCGGCCAGAGCTGCGACCGGTGCGCCAGCATCAACCGGCTCCATCCGCCGCCGGTGTCGGCGCAGTACCCCGTCTGCAGCCCGGGCTTGAGGTGCCCCACGGTGACGCGGTCGCAACGGCCCACGTGCCCCGCGGCGCACTGCGGACACGGCGGAACCTCGCCCCGGGCGGCACAGGCGAGGACGCTGGAGAGCACGACGCGCTGGCCCGCCTCAAGGTCGCCGCAGTCGTCGAGCAGCTCGCCGACGACCTCGTGCCCGGGGACGAAGGGCAGCGACACGAGGGGCGAGAAGTAGAACGAGGAGCGGCCCGCGAGGGTCGAGAGGTCGCTTCCACAGATCCCCGCGAGGCGCGGCTTCACCCGCGCCCAGCCGTCGCGCTTCGGTTCGGGGTCCTTCTGCGTCACGAGTCGGAGCGGCGCGAGGCCGCCGGCGATCAAGCCGGGTGCCTTCCCCCCGATCACCCGGGCGCCGACGTACCTGGGCGCGGACCGGTAGAACTCGAGCGCGAGCGCCATCGCTACCTCCTCGCCGGCCTCGGGAATCGGACGCGCGGCGTGCCCTTCGACATCCCCCATTCCTCGATCGGCCAGCGCCGGCGGCGCGCGTACCGGTAGAGGTGCGAGTCGGGGGAGACCGCGACGGGATTGCCGACGGCGCGCAGCAGTGGCAGGTCCGAGTACGAGTCGGCGTACGAGTACGAGTGACGGAGATCGGCGCCCTCGGTGCTCGCGTAGCGGCGGAGCCACGCGGCCCGCGCCTCGCCGACGAGCGGCGGCGTCGACATGAACCCCGTGTAGCGACCTTCGCGATCTACCTGGAGGTCCGCGCCGATCACGATGTCGAAGAGCGGCTCCAGCGGCCGGAGGAACGGACGCGCGGCGGCCGTGAGCAGGAGCGTTCGGTGGCCCGCCGCCCGATGCTCGCGGATCCGCCGAACGCCCGCGGCACTCGCCTTCTGGAGCATGAACTCGCCCACGTGCCGATCGACGAGGCGCTCGATCCCGTCGACCGAGGCGCCTTCGTAACGGCGGAAGAACGTCCGCAGGAAGTCGCCGCGATCGCGCCGGTCGATCGCCAGGTAGCGGGGGATCCGCCCGAAGACGCCCACGAGCTCGCCCGGCCACTCGTCGGGCTCCAGGTCGGCCATCTTCGCCCAGACGTAGGACTCCACGACGTTCGACGAGATGATCGTTCCCTCCATGTCGAACACCGCCAGGACCGGTTCCTCGCGCTCGCGGATCCGCACCTGGGGCCGCTCGCGGTCGCGTTTCGACAGCTCCCGGAGCGAACGCGTGACCGCCGGCGAGTGCACGTCCTGGAGGTAGTGCTTCCAGTCGATCGCGGCCGCGTCGAAGGGGAACCGCGCGCGATCCTCCTTCGACAGGCTCCGGAACAGCGCCATCGCCACCTCGTCGGTGTAGATCACCTCCGCCTCCGTGTAGGCGCCGTAGAGATCCGAGTACCGCTTCACGAAGTCGACCCTGGCCTTGTCGCGGTCCACGCGGCGAACCGCGTCGCGCATCGCCTTCGACTTGGGGAGGTGGGTGACGACCTGCTCGGCGACGTCCGTGAGGCGCTCGGCCCGCCGGATCAGCCGCTCGACCGTGACGTTGCCGGGGAAGGTCCACTCGGGGACGCGGTGCTGGCCGCGTCCACGCTCGGGAAGCGG
This sequence comes from Actinomycetota bacterium, assembly GCA_035641735.1. Taxonomy (GTDB): domain Bacteria; phylum Actinomycetota; class UBA4738; order UBA4738; family HRBIN12; genus JAJNBA01. Next base: position 11,055 of record DASQTT010000205.1, read on the forward strand.
GTGGGCTTCGAAGTACTCGCGCACCAGCTCGTAGAGGCGATGGAAGGGAAGCGGGTTCCGATCCCCGGACGAGACGTGATAGTGGGCGGCCTCGCCCGGTGGAGGCGGCGTGGCGGCGATCGCGAGGATCGCGTTCACGACGAAGTCGACGGGGATCAGGTCGACGATCCCCTCCGGGATGCCGGGGAACTCCGGGATCTGGCCCAGGCCGTACGCGCGGATGATGGGATCGGCCATCTTGAAGCCGTCGATCCATCCCGGGGAAGGGTGCAGCAGGGCCGACTCGATGATCGAGGGCCGCACGATCGAGAGCGGGAGCTGCTCGTCGGCGGCCAGCTCCTCGACCGCGCGCTCCCCCATCGCCTTCGTGAACGTGTAGACGTCCGGCCACCCCAGGGAACGGGCCCGCTGGCGCCCGTACTCGACCAGCCGCTTCGTCATCCAGTCCTTGCGCCGCTGTTCGGCGTCCTCCGCGACGGTGGTCGAGCCTGCGCGCGAATGCTCCTTCGAGGCGTCCGAGAGGAAGCGCAGGAGGAGCTCGGGCTTGCGCGAGGCCGCCTCGACGTCGGGCCGCGCCCGCATCGCGAGGTCCGCTTCCAGCCGCCAGTCCACGCGATGGTCTAGCGTCCGCTCCGGGATGACGCCCTTCTGCACGCCCGCCACGTAGGCGGTCGACACGTGCACGAGCGCCGGACGGGACCCTCCCGCGAGCACCCCTCGATAGAGGTTCATCGCTCCGAGGAGGTTCGTCTGGAATGCCTCGTCGATCGGGGGGTCGAACGACACCGTCGCGGCCGAGTGGATCACGACGTCGATCCCCCCCGGCAGCTCGGGCCGGCCGCGCGAGAAGTCGCCGTCGACGACCTCCACGCGCTCGTCGAGGAGCCGCAGCAGGGCCTCGTCGGAGCCGAGGGTTCGGCGGAGCTTGTCGAACGCCGGCTTGCGCGTGAGGTAGTGCACCCGCTCCACGGACGACTGCCCGGTCTGGGAGCGTACGAGCAGGAGGATCCGCGTGTCGGGGAAGTCGGCCAACAGGCGCTCCAGCACGACCTGTCCCAGGAACCCGGTGACCCCGGTGAGGAGCACCCGTTTCCCCGTGAGCTTGGTGACGATCGAGGTCGCGCCCTCAGACGGATGCACCGCGCTCGAGCGGGTCTCTACCATCCGTCAGATTATCTGTCTCTACCGTTCGGTAGACAACCCCACCGTGGCTTCCCTCGTTCAGGGCATCAAGACAGTCCCTCCGAGGGTCGAAGTTGAACGGGTAGGTGCCGCTAGCAGGAGAAACGCGTGTCCCTTCGATCCAAACTGCTCGCCGTGGCGGCCGTCCCCGTGGCGGTCTTGCTGGTCGCCGTCGTGCTGGCGGTGTTCGCGCAGTCGGCGGCGGCGCGCGCGAACGACGAGGTCGACCGTGCGGCCGCGATGCGGATCGCGCTGGCGAACGTGGAAGAGGACCTCTCCAGCGCCGAATCGGCCGTTCGCGCGTTCCTCCTGACGAGACGAGAGGCATTCCTCGGAGAGGGGACCGCTGCGATCGCCGCGCTGGAGAAGGACCTCGCGAGCCTGACCGCGTTGGTGAAGGCGCCCGTTCAGCACGTCCGCATGGATCGGATGCAGGAGCTCGTGGAGGAGCGAGTTCGCACGCTCGGGGAGGTGGAGCGGCTCGCCGGCGCGCTCTCACCCGAGCAGCAGCAGCGGCTGGACACGTGGCTGCTGCACGGCGCGACCGTCTCGGCGTCGATCCGCGGTCTGATCCTTCAGATGGAGATCGACGGAGCCGCCGCGGCACGCGCGAGCATCGAGGCGCGGGACGACGCGTACCACCGGTCGTATCTGGTGCAGATGATCGCGATGCCGGCCGCCCTCGCCATCGCCATGCTGGCGCTCCTGGGCTTCGCCGCCGCGATCGTCCGGCGGATCGGGGTGATGCGGCAGAACGCCGAGCAGCTCGACGCGGGGCTCGTGACGAAGCAGCAGGATCGTTCGAAGGACGAGCTCGGTCAGCTCTCGCGAGCATACGCACGGACCGGAGCCCACCTGATCGAGCTCCAGGACGAGCTTCGCCGGCTGGCGACGATCGACCCCCTGACCGGTCTGGCGAACCGCCGCGGCTTCTTCGCTCTCGCCGAGCACATGCTGCTCGTTGCGGCGAGGACCCGATGTGAGGTCGCCCTCCTGTTCGTGGACACCGACGGCCTGAAGCGCGTGAACGACGAGCTCGGGCACTCGGTGGGCGACTCGCTCCTGATGGAAGCCGCCGACGTGATCCGCGAGACGATCCGATCGTCGGACGTCGCCGGGAGGATCGGCGGCGACGAGTTCTGCGTCCTGCTGGTGGGCGATCCGGAGCTCGACGCGGACCGGGTCGTTCGCCGGCTCCGCGAAACCGAGGCGGCCCATAACGCACGTCCCCGCCGGACGTTCAAGGTATCGATGTCGATCGGTCTGACGACGCTCGCCGCCGGGCGCTCCGTGACGCTCGAGGAGCTGATCGACGCAGCGGACGAGGGGATGTACCAGGACAAGCGCGACCGACAGGAGACGCAGGCGGTCGGGTCCGCCTAGCCGTTTCCGCCGAGCAGAGAAGCCCCGATCGGCCCGTCCGCATCTGCCTGGTCCGTGGCTGATGCATATGCTCCCGAGGATGGAGATCGCAGCGCTGCAAGGGCTGATGGGTGACATGTACGCGTGCCGCGATCGTGGTCGAGGGGTCGACGCCACCTTCCGTTGGCTGACCGAGGAGGTCGGCGAGCTCGCTCGGGCGATCAGGAAGGGCGATCCGGACGAGCTGTCCCACGAGTTCGGCGACGTCGTGGCCTGGACCGCCTCGCTGGCCAACCTCCTGGACGTCGACCTCGAACGGGCGGTCGCTCGGTACGCGAACGGCTGCCCGAAGTGCGGGCGCACGCCGTGCGAGTGCCCGTTCTAGCCGGTCAACCCGAAGAGCCGCTCGGCGATCTGGATCCCGTTCAACGCCGCGCCCTTGCGGAGGTTGTCGCCGCACGCGAAGAGCAACAGACCATCCGCGTGTCCGTCCGCCTGGCGGATCCGTCCGACGAGCACGTCGTCGCGTCCGGCGGCGTCCAGCGGCGAGGGGTAGACGCCATTCACGGGATCATCCCGAACCTCGATCCCCGGGACGGCGGCCAGCAGCTCGCGAGCCTCGTCGGCGCCCATGTCGCGGCCGAAGCGTGCGAACACGGACAGGGAATGCCCGACCGGAACCGGAACCCGCACGCAGGTCGCGACCACGTCGAGCTCCGGGAGGCCGAGGATCTTCCGTGACTCCTGCGCGGTCTTGCGTTCCTCGCCGGTGGTTCCGTCGTCCCCGACGTCGTCGATCTTCGGGAGGACGTTGAAGGCCATCGTCTTGCCGAACGTGTCGCCGACGGGCAGCGCGTCCGCGTCCGGGTGTCCGAGCTCCTCGACCTGGTCGTGCAGCTTCTCGATCTGGTCGGCCAGCTCGCGCGTCCCGTCACGACCCGCCCCGGAGACGGCCTGATACGAGGAAAGGACCAGCGATCGAAGCCCGGCTTGCCGATGCAGCGGCGCGAGCGCCATCATCGCCACGATCGTCGTGCAGTTCGGCACCGCCACGATCCGCGGCGACGCTTCCAGCGCCTCGGGATTCACCTCCGGGATCACCAGCGGTACGTCCGGCTCCATCCGGAACGCCGAGGACTTGTCGATGCACACGGTGCCGGCGGCGGCAGCTTCGCGCACGAAACTTCGGGCAACCGAGGCGCCCGCCGCGGAAAGGGAGACGTCGACGCCTCGGAGCGCGTCCAGGGAGAGCGCCCGGAGCGTGACGTCCTCGTCGCGGAAGCGGATCGTCCGGCCGGCCGAGCGCGGTGAGGACAGCGCGACCAGCTCCGCAACGGGGAACGAACGCTCCTCGAGGATCCGAAGCATCTCCGTCCCTACGGCGCCGGTGGCACCGACCACGCCCACACGCAGCCCATCCATGGGATCCAGCCTACCGGCCGCGAACCATCGACCCTGCTAGCGGAAGGTCCACGAACGGAGGATCGCCTCGAAATCGTCGAGGCGTGTGTCGAATCCTCCGGCATCGGCGAGCAGCTGCACGCGCCAGGCCGTCCCGTCGCGCACGAACACGACCTCGCGGATCCGACGAGCATCGGGGCTCCCGGGGCGGATCGCGACGTCCCACTGGGCCGCCTGTACGCCGGCGACGCGCCGGCCGACGACCTGACCGACGTGGGTAGCGTCCTCCGTCTGGATGCTCCGGATCATCTGGACCACCACATCGAGGTCCTGTCCTTCGTCGAGGTCGATCGCGACGATCCGGACCGTCGACGCGTCGGCCGGCCGGACGAGCTGGTCGTAGGGCAGCCGCGCCGTCCGCGGTTCGTCCGTGAACCGCCAACCCGGCGCCGCGATGCAATAGCCGAAGCGCGACGACTCCACCGTGCTCGTTTCGCATCCCGGATCGCCTTGACCCCACCACGCCGCCACCGCGACGAGCGTCGCCGTCACGATCAGTGCTGCGAACAGCACCGGAACGAACAGGCGGGGGGACCGCCGTGGCTCCTCGGCCGGGGCTTCGGGCTCCGGCTCGCCGCCGGGCGGGGGCGGAAGGGGTGGGAAATGCCCCATCCGCTAGTTATGCGTTATCCGGCCGTTCCCCGTCCAACCCGAACCGCGCGTGCGCCGCGCGGAGGGCTCGTTCGCCGTCGCTCTTGCGCACGATGCAGGAGATCCGGATCGGCGACGTCGAGATCATCTCGATGTTGATGCCCTCCGACGCGAGCGCGTCGAACATGTCGGCCGCGACGCCGGGGTTGCTCTTCATGCCTGCGCCGACGAGCGACACCTTCGCCACCGAGTCGTCGATCGACCAGCTGCGAGCGCCGACCTGCTCGGCGATCCCGCCGATCGCCGACTCGAGGCTCGACGCGTCGGCGACCGGCGCGGTGAACGAGAGGTCCGTGACGCCGTCGTGGGACACGTTCTGCACGATCATGTCCACGCTGACGCCCTCGCCCGCCACCGCCTTGAACAGCCGCGCGGCCACCCCGGGCTGGTCGGGCACCCCGTTGAGGGTGACCTTCGCCTCGTCGGTCTCGAGCGCCACGCCCGAGATCAGCACGTCCTCCATCGCCCCATCCTCCTCCACCCGGGTGCCGGGCGTGCCGTCGTCGAACGAGGAGCGGACGTGGAGCCGCAGGCCGCTCCGACGCGCGAGCTCGACCGATCGCGTCTGCAGGACCCTCGCCCCGGCCGCCGCCAGCTCCAGCATCTCCTCGTAGCCGATACGCTCGATCAAGCGAGCCTCCGGCACGACGCGCGGATCGGCCGTCATCACGCCGCCGACGTCGGTGTAGATCTCGCAGATCTCCGCGCCCACCGCCCCGGCCATCGCGACCGCGGTGAGATCGGACCCGCCGCGACCCAATGTGGTGATCTCGTACGCGGACGAGAGCCCTTGGAACCCAGCGATGATCACCACGTTGCCGGCCTCGAGGGCCTCCTGGATCCGCTTCGGACGGATCTCGATGATCCTCGCCTGGCCGTGCGCGGTATCGGTGATGATCCCGGCCTGGGATCCCGTGTAGCTGGCTGCCCGGCAGCCACGCGAGTTGATCGCGATGCCGAGCAGGGACATGGCGATCCGCTCCCCGGCCGTGAGCAGCATGTCCATCTCGCGCGGATCGGGGACCGGCGCGATCTCCTTCGCCATGTGCGCCAGCTCGTCCGTCGTCTGGCCCATCGCGGAGACGACGACGATCACGTCGTGGCCCGCCTCGCGGGCGCGAACCACGCGATCCGCGACCGCACGGAGGCGCTCGACGCCGTCGACGGACGTGCCGCCGTACTTCTGGACGATGATCGCCATCGCGTGGCGAGCGTAACAGTGAGGTGCCGGGCGGCCGCTCAGCCGCCGGGCGCGTCGATGCCGAGCGCCCGGCGGAAGAACTCGACCTGGAGCAGCAGCAGGTTCTCCGCGACGGACTCCTCGGTCGTCATGTGCGTGATGCCCGACAGCGGGATCACGGCATGCGGCTTGCCGGCCTCGGTGAGCCGGGCCGAGAGCCGGAGGGTGTTCGCGAAGTACACGTTGTCGTCGGACACCCCGTGGATCAACAGGAGCGGGCGCTCCAGGTTCGGGGCCTCGTCGAGGAGCGAGTTCCTCCGGTAGACCTCCGGCTCCACATGCGGATCTCCGAGGTATCGCTCCGTGTACGCGGTGTCGTAGAGGGTCTGGTCGGTGACCGGAGCGCCGGCGACCGCGACGTGGAACACGTCCGGCCGGCGAAGGACGGCCATCGCGGCGAGGTAGCCGCCGAACGACCAGCCGGTGATCCCCACTCGCGTGAGATCGAGGTAGCCGAAGCGATCGGCCGTGGCGTGGAGCGCGTCCACCTGATCGTCGAGGACGACGGTGAAGTCCCGGTACACCGCGTGCTCCCACGAGAGAGTGCGGCCGGGTGTGCCGCGGCCGTCGGCGACGAGGACCGCGAAGCCCTGGTCGGCGAGCCACTGCGACTCCAGCAGCGTCCGGTCGGCGCGCACGACACGAGCGAAGTGCGGTCCGCCGTACGGGTCCAGCAGGACCGGAAGGGGACGGTCCGGCTCCACGCCGCCCGGCGTGAAGAGGGCCACGCGAAGGTCGCGATCGCCGACCACGCCGAACGTCGGCTTCGCCTCGATCAGCGGCTCCTCGGCGAGCGAGCGGATCTCCGCGACGGCGGAGCCGTCGCGGAGGACGCTCACGCGTCGGAGCTGCCGGGACGGCAGCTCCGACGCGACCACCATCACGCCCCCGGCGCGGGCGGCGTGGTGCACACCGGGTTCGGTCGTGAGCCGCTCGGGCGCCACACCGCTCGCACCGCGCCACACGTGGAGCTCGGTCGGATCCTCGTACGCCGTGAAGAGCACGTCGTCCCCGACGTCGAGGACTTCGCTGATGTGAAGCCTCGGCGGCGTCATCGGCTCGCCGTCGACCGTGATCCGCCGCGTGTCCTCGGACTCCTCGACGAAGACGAGCTCGCCGCTCGAGAGTCGGTCCGGCACGCCCTCCACGATCGTGACCCACCGGTCGCTCGCGTCCTCGAAGACGAGCTTCGTCCCGCCGGTGTCCGGATCGGCCTCGAGCACCTGCCAGTGCCGCTGGTCCCGCGACATCACGAGGAGCGTGAGCGGACACCGCTCGTGCCAGGTCACGTTGACGAGGTACTCGAAGGTCTCCCGGTCCCATTCCACGTCGACGCGCGAGCCGTCGAGCCCGAGGATCGCGAGCGAGACGTCGGCGTTCGCCGTCCCTGCCTGCGGGTAGTGCACGCCGCGAGGGGACTCCGCCGGGGCGGCGAGCGACGCGATGTACCACGTGAGCACCCCGGACTCGTCCACACGGGCCGCCGCGATCCGTTCGCCGTCGGGAGACCACCAGTAGCCGCGGTGACGTTCGAGCTCCTCCGCCGCGACGAACTCCGCGAGGCCCCAGTGGACGTCAGGGTCGTCATCCGCCGCCAGGGTCAGGACCGGGCCGCCCGAGACGTCCTGCACCAGCAGCCGGTCGTCCGCCACGTACGCCACCCGGCGCCCGGTGGGGTCCGGCCGGGCGTCGAAGGCTCCCTCGGTCGAGCCTTCGAGCGGTCGGGCCCCGCCGCCGGCCGGACCCGCCACGAAGACCTGTCCTCCGACGACGAAGGTCGCCAACGTGAGGTCGGGATCGGCGTCGAAGCCGGTGACCCCGGTCATCTGCTCGCGCATCCGCTCGCGGCGGTCCCGCTCCTCGGCGGTGAGGTGCTCCTCACCACCCTGCGCGGACGGATCGAAGACGAGAGACTCCTCGCCCGAAGCCACGTCGAGCACCCAGAGGGAGCCGCTCGGGTCGTCCCCCGCCCGGGAGCGGACGAAGGCCACCCGCGACCCGTCGCGGGCGACGCGGAAACCACGAGATGCACCCAGCGTGAACCGCCGCGTCCGGGCGTATTGGCGAGGGAACGTGTCGCGGGCCACCGGCTTCTCTCCTGTCACAAGCCTCAGGTTCGGGGCATGGTACGGGCATAACCGAATCGGAGACGGGGTGGAGGATCAGCGGAGCGACAGCGAGCTCCTCACGGTGTCGGCAACGGAGCCGGGCGCCTTCGCGGTGCTGTACCGGCGCCACGCCGAGGATCTCCTGAGGTACTTCGCCAGGCGCACGCTCGATCCGGAGGCCGCGGCCGAGCTGACCGCCGAGACCTTCGCGCAGGCATTCGCCTCGAGGACGACCTACCGGGACACGGGGACGAACGGCGTGGCATGGATCTACGGAGTGGCGAGGCACCAGCTCGGCCGGTTCTTCCGCTCGGGCCGGATCGACCGGGCCGCCAGGCGCAAGCTCGGGATGCCGGAGCGAGAGCTCCCACCGGCCGACTACGAGCGGATCGAGGACCTCATCGACTTCGCGCCGATCCGCGGCGCGGTCGCGGAGGCGCTGGGATCGCTCCGTGAGGACCATCGAGAGGCCCTTCGGTTCCGTGTGATCGAGGAGCTCGGGTATCCCGAGGTCGCACGGCGCCTGGGCTGCAGCGAGCAGAACGCGCGCCAGCGGGTCAGCCGCGGTCTGCGGCGACTGGCCCTGGTGCTCCAGGAGCAGGGCGTCCAGCCGAGCGTGGAGACGGAACCATGAACACCGACATCGAGTACCTGAAGCTGCTGGAGCGCGATCTCGAAGACGCGGCCGTGCGAGAGCGATCGCACGGCGCACGCCCGGCGGCGACGCCGGCCCCTCGCCGGCGCCCGGGGAACATCTGGGCGCGTGTGGCCGGCGTCGCCGCCGCCTTCCTGGTGGTGGCCGGCGCGATCGGCTTCATCGCCGGCGGCAACGGTGTCATGACGGCCAGCGACACCGCGGGCGACGCGACCGGCCCGGTCGGG
>DASQTT010000206.1:0-13122 GCA_035641735.1 Actinomycetota bacterium
CCGGCCGAGCTTGGCTCGCAACCAACGGATCATGCGGCCATCATACGCCCGGGCGGGTCTTGAATACCTCCTCGACTTCGTCGAGATGCTCGCCTCGATGCGAGGAGCGGAACCCGTAGAGCGGGCTGTCCGGATCCTGCGGCCACAGGCGGTCCGGGGGAAGCGTCGCGACCTTCGCGTCGGTTTCCTCCGCGATGTCGAGGGCCAGCCGAGCGGCCTCGAGCGGCGGGATCGCATGGATCAGTGCCCGCGAGGCGTCGTTGATCCAGTCCACGTCCTCGGGTTCGTTGTCGTCGGGGGAGAAGGGCTCGCCGCGCGCGACCTTGGCCGACAGCGCGAGCACCCGCGCGTCCCAGAACGCGATGTGACCGAACACGCCGGCGACCGACCAGTACTCGTTCACCGGAGCGCGGAGCGTGTCCTCGTCCAGTCGCTCGACGAGGGCTCGCAGCCGTTCGCGCTCCCGCGTGTTCTCCTCGATGTAGGAACGATCCTCCGACACGACCTCGCAACGATAGCGGCTACGGCCCTCTCCAGATGCGGTGGCGGGGTGCCGGGTCGCCGTGACCGGTCGTGACGGTGTGGAGACAGCCCTCGATCTCGAAGGCGAAGAGCTCCTGCTCCGCGAAACCGTCGGGGAGCTCCGAGAGGTCGCGTTCGTCGCGGAACCGAGCCTCGAGCGCCCGTCGCTCGTTTGGATCCGCCAGCGGTCGTGCGATCCCCCGCACCGAGAAGGCGTCCTCGTTGTCGTCGGCCGGGAACGAGTGCATCGCGTATCGCCCGTCGCGGTGGAGGTCGTCGCGCTTCGGCGAGGGGATCAAGAACGCGTAGAGCCCGACGTCGTCGATCAGCGGACACATCGGGTGGACGCGTGGTCCGCCGTCCGGCCGCACCGTCGCGAGGAACGCGAGGCCGACGCCGAACTGATACAGGAGACGCCGGCCGTGGTCGGCCAGCTCCGGCTCGGCGGCCCTGAAGGCCTGCCACGAGAGCATGCCCGGACGATGGCACATCTCCGCTGAAGCGTGATCCGCCGCGGTTCGCGCGGGGCGTTGGGTGGGTACGGTCGAAGGGCGTGGACGCGATCGCCGGCTATTTCACCGCACTCGGGCTCTCGACGGCCGCCGGGCTGAACGCGTACATCCCGCTGCTCACCGTCGGGCTCCTGCACCGCTACACGAACCTGATCGACCTGCCTGCGCCGTGGAACGCGCTCGGCGATCCGCTCGTGCTCGGCGGTGTGGCCGTCGTCGGCCTCGTCGACTTCGTGGGCGACAAGGTCCCCGTCGTCGACCACGTCCTGCACGCGATCGGGATGGTGGTCGCGCCGGTCGTCGGGGCCATCCTGGGCCTCGCGAGCGCGACCGCCTTCGACCTCGAGCCCGGCCTGGCGGCAGCGCTCGGGGTGGCGGCCGCCCTCGCCACCCAGGCTGGCCGGACCGCGGCCCGCCCCGTCTCGACCGTGACGACCGGCGGCGGCGGGAACCCCGTCGTCAGCCTGGCCGAGGACGGCGTGTCCGGCGTCCTGTCGGTCACCGCCGTCGCGCTGCCGGTCCTCACGGCCGTGCTCGCGATGCTCGTCCTGGTCGCCGTGTTCCTCCTCTGGCGCCGATGGCGAGGCTTCCGTTCGCGCGTCCTCGGGGGCGTGGGATAGGGTTCCCGCGATGATCAGCGAGTCCGCCTCCGTGCGGATCGAACGTCCGGCCGAGGTGGTCTGGGACTACTTCACGGACGTGTCGCACGATCCCGACTGGAATCCGTCCGCGATCAAGGCCCGGAAGACGAGCGAGGGCCCGCTCGGCGTCGGATCCACGTTCCACGTGGTCCGGAAGATGTCCGGTCCGATGGACCTTGAGTACACCGAGTACTCGAGGCCGCTGCGATGGTCCATCCGTGGCGTCGGTCGTGGGATGACGTTCACCTACGCGGCCGAGCTGGCGCCCTCCGGCGCCGGCACCGAGCTCACCAGTCACATGAACCTCGAGCCGAAGGGCGTATTCGCGGTGGCCGGTCCGTTGATCCGGTTCGCCACGAAGCGGCAGCTCGAGGAGGTCCACACGGCGCTGAAGCGGAAGCTCGAGTCGGCTCAGCGCTGACGCCTGTCGTCGCGGCGCGTTCGGCTACGCCCGCAAGAGGATCAGCAGACCGAGGGCGTTGAAGGCGACGTGCGCAGCGAGCGGCGCGACGAGGATCCCGCGTCGCTCGTACTGGAAGGCCAGGCCGGCGCCCATCGCGGTCGCCGCCGCGACCGTGGTCACGATCTCGAGCGGATCGCCCGGGAGGTAGTGCACGAGCCCGAAGGCGAGCGCGGACGCGACCATCCCGGGCGTCAGCCCGTACCGTGCCCGAACCCCCCCGAACAGGATCCCCCGGAACAGGAGCTCCTCAGCCGCCGGGGCGAGGAGGAGCACGAGAACTACGGCGAGGGCCCAGCCGAGCGGATCGAGCGCCGTGGGGAGGGGCTCGGGGGCGTGCCTCGGACGATCGGACGCGAGGCCGAGGAGCCAGGAGATCGGGAGCGCGACGGCGAGCGCCACGGCGCCGTACAGGATCGAGCCGAAGACTACGCCGTCCCGGATCTCGGGCCACGAGCGAGCCGGTCGGCCGAACGCGGTCGTCCACCCGATGCGTCGGAGTCGCAGCCAAGCCACGATCACGACGATCCAGACCAGCTCGAGGACGACCCGCTCTGCCACCCGGGCCGTCGGGGATGTCCGGTCGCCGAGGACGAGGATCCGGACCAGGTGCCCGGTGACGTAGGCGAAGACGACGAGGGCGACCGCCTCCCCCCAACTCCAGGTCACCAACGGGGGAGCGGTGTCGCCGTCACGCGAGCGGACGATCCCGCTCATCCCTAGCCCAGGAGGTATCGCCGGCTGAGCGGGACCTCGACGACCGGATCGACGGCCAGGACCCGGCCGTCGAGCGTCACGGTCCCGTCTGCCGGGTCCACCTCGATCGACGGCACCGCACGGTTGCGTTCGAGGGAGTCCCGCCCGATCGTCCGGGTTCCCTCCACGGCGACGAACCGCCGGCCGCTCTCGAGCCGCTCACGGATCCCGGCCTCGAGCGCGACCTTCGACACGAACGTCGTGGAGAGCGTGGCCGGCGCCGAGCCCAGTGCGCCCCAGTGCGCGCCGTACCGGCGAGGCTCCGCACCTTCGATCGTCGCGTTGCCCTCGCCGATCGCGCCCCAGGCCGCGTGCCCGGCCTTCAGCACGATCTCGGGTTTCACCCCGAAGTGGCTCGGGCGCCACAGCACCAGGTCGGCCAGCCTGCCCGGCGTGAGGCTCCCGACCTCGCGCTCGATGCCGTGCGTGCGCGCCGGCTCGATCGTGACCTTCGCCAGGTAACGGAGGACGCGGTCGTTGTCGTCGCCGGCGGCCTCGCCCGCCCAGCGCTTCATCACGTGCGCCAGCTGGAAGGTCCGCCGTACCGTCTCGCCGATCCTGCCCATCCCCTGCGAGTCGCTGTTCACGATCGAGATCGCGCCGAGGTCGTGGAGCGGTCCCTCCGCGGCCATCGTCGCGGGATGGATCCGCTCTCGCGCGGCCTCGACGTCCTCGAGCGCGTCGGCGGACCCGCCGTGCACGGCGAGGATCATCTCGAGGTGCTCGTCGGCGGTCGCGCGACCGAACGGGATCGTCGGCGTCGTCGAGGAGCAGATCACGCTCGGCTCGCGGACGATCCCGATCAGGTCGGGGACGTGGCCGCCCCCGACACCCTCGACGTGGTACGCGTGGACGGTACGGCCGGCGATCGCGTCGACCGTGTCCTCCAGCTCGCAGGACTCGTTCAGCCCGTCGGTGTGCAGGCAGACCGTTACGTCGTGCGCGTCGGCGACCCGCAGCGTGGCGTCGACGATCTCGGGGTACGCGCCCCAGTCCTCGTGGATCTTGAGGCCGCAGGCGCCGGCTTCGAGCACGCCCTCGACCTGTCCCGGGACGTCGGTCCGGGCGCTCGCCTGGATGCCGAGGTTGACCGGAAATCCCTCGAAGGCGCGGAGCGTCCGCTCCATCGTGTACGGCGGCTCCTCGAACCCGGCCGTGATGAGCGTCGTGACGCCGGCGGCGAGCGCCACCGGCACGAGCCGCGGGGTGATCAGGTGTACGTGGCTGTCGATCGCCCCGGCGGTCGCGATCAAGCCGTAGCCGTTCACCGGCCAGGTGTTCGGCCCGATCACCAGCTCGATCCCGTCGGTGATGTCCGGGCTCCCGGCGCGGCCGATGCCGGCGATGCGCCCGTCCTTGATGCCGACGTTCGTCTTGCGGACGCCGAGGAGCGGATCGAGCACGACGACGCCGGCGATCAGCATGTCGAGCTCGCTCTCGGCGGTGGCCCGGTCGAACTGGGTCATCCGGGAGCGGAAGTTCTTGGCGTAGCCCCAGATCGGCTCGTCGCCGTAACCCACGTCGTCGTCCTGGACCCGGACGTGCAGGTCGGTGTCGCCCAGTCGGACGAGGTGGCCGGTGGTCGGGCCGTAGCGGCGCGCGTATTCGTCGCGAGAGAGATCAGCCATCCGAGGCGCCGCCGGCGAAGCGGACGAGCGTCACCTCCAACGACTCGCCGGGCCCGAACCGGACGGACGCGCCCGCCGGCACGTCGAGCCGGAACCCGCGCGCCGCGTCCCGATCGAAGTCGAGCCGCCGGTTCGTTCGCCAGAAGGGATAGTGCGAGGAGACCCGAACGACGTGCGCCGACGTGTTCGTCACGACGAGGGTCGTCCGCTCCCGTCCCGCCGCAAGCTCGATCCGATCGCTCATCCCCACGGCCGCCGCAGGACGATCAGACGCGTGCCTTCGTCGAGGAGCACCTCGAGACGGATCTCGTCGAGCAGCTCGGCGACGCCCGGCAGGAGCTGATCGTCCCGGACGGCGTTCCTGCCCGCCTCGGCGACCTCGTCGAACGAGGCTCCCCCGCGCGCGGCCAGGTGCATCTCGTCGCAGATCAGCGCCGTCGCCTCGGGAGCGTTCAGGCCGAGGCCGCGAGCGAGGGAACGGCGCGCCAGCTCGGCGGCGGCGAAGATCCGGAGCCGGTCCTCCTCGGTGGGCGAGAGGTACATCTACGCCGGGACCGGCACGCCCCGAGGCTGCTGCTGCGTGATGCAGTGCGGCCCGCCGCCACCGTACGTCAGGCAGTTCCCGGGAACGGGAACGACCTCGCGGTCCGGGAAGAGCTTCGCGATCTGCTCCAGCGCCTGCTCGTCCTCGGGCCGAACGGCGACGGGAACGATCGCGCCGCCGTTGGCGAGGTAGACGTTCAGGTACGGCACGACGCCGGGCGGCCGCGTCTGGAACCGCGTGACCTCGAAGGCTCGTCCCCGGGCGTCCCGGGCGCGTTCGAGCCGCTCGAGGTTCTCCCGACCCGAGGTGTGGTCCGGATCGGTCTCGTCCTGCGGAGCGAGGAGCGCCACCTCGGCGGGCGCCACGTACATCAGGATCCCGTCGATGTGGCCGTCGGTGTCCCGGTCCGTCGAGTGTCCGAGACCGAGCCAGACGATCGTCTCGACGCCGAGGTAGTCGCGGAGGACCTCCTCGATCTGCTCGCGCGACATCGACGGGTTGCGGTTCGGATTCAGCAGGCACTGCTCCGTCGTGAGCAGCGTGCCCTCGCCGTCGACGAAGTACGACCCGCCCTCGAGGACCATCGGCGTCTCGTAGCGGCGCACCCCCAGGTGGGACGCGATCCGGCGTGGGACGTCCGCGTCGCGATCCCACGGCGCGAACCTCTCGCCCCAGGAGTTGAAGCCGAAGTGGACGAGGGCCACCCGCCCGTCACGATCGCGGACGAAGATCGGGCCGTTGTCGCGCATCCAGGAGTCGTCGATCGGCAGCGGGAGGATCTCCACGCCCTCGCCGCAGAGGCTCCGCGCCTCGGCCTCCTGATCCGGGTCGCAGGCCATCACGACCGGCTCGAAGGCGGCGACGGCGTTCGCGACGGCCGCGTAGTCGTGCTTCGCCTCGTCGAAACGATCGCCCCAGAGCTCCCGACGAGTGATCGTGGGCCACTCCATCAGGCACGCCTCGTGCGGCTCCCATTCCGCCGGCATCGAGAACCCGTCCTCGCGCGGCGTCGACATCCGGTCGCTCATCCCGGCTCCGTGGTCGCGGTCGGCGTGAACGCTAGCAGGGGAGGATCGCCGGTCGGAGGCGCCCGTAGGCTGAGCGATCGTGGAGACCGCCGCGATCGCCCGACGCCGGCTGCGTGCGTCGCGCCTCACGGGAACGCCCTTCCGCAGCGCCGAGGAGGCCGTCGGCTGGCACCTCGCGATGCAATCGCAGGACTACGCCCCCGCGAAGTGGTCGGTCGGGCAGCGGTGCCGCGGGCTCCACGACGAGGACCTGGACCGCGCGCTCACGGAGGGGTCGATCGTGCGGACGCACGTCCTCCGCCCGACGTGGCACTTCGTCGCTCGCGACGACGTTCGATGGTTGCTGGCCCTGAGCGGCCCGCGCGTGCTGCGAGCCCACGCCGGCCGGTACGCGCAGCTGGGACTCGACGGGCGCTCGCTGGCGCGCGGCGAGCGGCTCATCGTTCGAGCGCTGTCGGAGCACGGTCGCCTGACGAGGGCGCAGCTGGCCGAGGCGCTTGACCGCGCACGCTTCGACCGGACCGACCAGCGGATGGCGTGGCTCCTGTCGCACTGCGAGCTCCGGGCGGTGATCGGGAGCGGCGGGCCGAGCGGGAAGCAGCAGACCTACGCGCTGCTCGACGGCCGGGTGCCGGAGGGGCGTCGGATGGATCGGGACGAGGCGGTCGTGGAGCTCGTCCGTCGGTACCTGCAGAGCCACGGCCCGGCGACCGTCAAGGACCTGAGCTGGTGGTCCGGTCTCACGATGCGCGACCTCAGGTCGGCCCTCGGCGTCCTCGGCTCCGAGGTTCGGGAAGCGAGCGTCGACGGCTTGACGCTCTGGTCGCTGCGGGAGGCGCCTCCGGGCCGGACGGCGGACGGCGTCCATCTCCTGCAGACCTACGACGAGCTCGTCGTGGGTTACACGGAGTCGAGGTTCCTGGGTGATCCGGCGCAGGAGCGGGCGCGCGCCGCGTGGGGCGACCGCACCTATCCGAGCGGGCTGATGCTGGTCGACGGGCGGGTCGGCGGTCACTGGCGCCGCACGGTCGAGGGCAAGAGCCTTCGCGTCGAGGCGCACCTCTACGAACCGCGCCGGCGGGGCCTCCCGGCCAAGGTGGAGACCGCGGCCGAGGAGCTCGGCACGTTCTTCGGTCGCCCGATCAGCCTCGACGTGCGTGCCGCCTGAGGATCGAGGGCGCGGCTAGAGGTACCGCGCGGCGGCCATCGCCACGACGGCCAGCACCAGCAGCGGGATGATCACGCTGCCGGTGGCGCGGACGCGCTGTTGCAGCGCCTGGATCTCAGCCCCTTGCTCGGGCGTGGGGCCGCCCGCCGCCGCGGCCGCTTGCGCGATCGCCCCCGCCTTCACCATCGACGGCCGAACGATCGAGGCCCCGAGCGCGATCGCGGCGATCGCCGCGATCGCGCCGATCGTGAGCGAGAGGCCCCAGGCCGTCGTGATGAAGTCGGGATCGAGACCTCCCGTGACTCGCCAATACATGAGGAGTCCCGCGAGGACCGTGAGCCCGGCCGCGCCGAGCGTGATGTCGGGAAGGCGCTTGCGCTGCGCGAGGTGCGTCATGAAAGGCCCTGCGGCCGGCCCGACCTCGCGGGCCGCCGGCTGCAGGAAGAGGAAGATCACCAGGGCCGATCCGACCCAGAAGACCCCCGCCAGGATGTGCACGATCCGCAGCACCACCATGTAGATGTCCATCTCGAGCCTCCTTGGGCGAGTCTCCGCGCGGGGACGGTACCGAGTGGACCGTTCCGGAGCAAGTGATTCGAACGGCTCCCCTCCGGGAAAAGACGCGACCGGAGGATACGTGTCCGACTGGCAGGCATGGGAGCTCGGTCGCGTCGTGCTGGCGGCGGCCGCCGTGATGTACACGGGGATCTGGGTGCAGGTGACCCTGCTCCACTGGGGCGCCGCGTTCTCGTCCAAGGCGATGTGGGCCCCCGTCCTGATGACGCCCCCGATCGTCGTCGCGGCGGCGCTGGGTGTGGTCGACCGCGGTCTGTTCGGATGGGTTGCGGTCGTCGCGCTGGCGATCGGCGCGGTGGACGGTCTGTACGGGCTGTATCGCCACATCCGCGGTGACGTGTCCCAGATCGGCGGGCTGACCGTCAGGAACCTCATCGCCGGACCGCCGCCCGTCCTGCCGCTGGCGTACTCGCTGATCGGCGTGGTCGGGCTGCTCGGGGTCCTCTGGGATGCCTGAGAGCACCGGAGGTGCGGTGTCGTCCGTCGAGGAGTTCTTCCACGGGCTCGCCGCGCGCGGCGTCGAACCAGACCTCCGGGAGGCGCTGCGGTCGCGGGCTGCGACGACCTCGGCCACCATCGCCCGCGCCGGTGACCAGGCGACGGTCGTGGTCGTCGCGGCCCGGCTGGTGCCGGGCGCCGTTCCAGCGGAGGTGCTCGCCGGCTTCCTCGACGCGAACTTCGACCGGCAGCTCGGCCGGGGCGACGAGCGCATGGGGCTGCTCCCGCGGGTGGAGCTGATCCCGGCGGGCTTCCGTCTCCTCGAGGAGGAGGCGGCGAAGCGGCACGGATCCGGGTTCGCTGAGCTCGCGGAGGAGCAGCAGGACGCGATGCTGGGCGACGCCGAGGGCGGCCGGCTCAAGGGCGGCCCCGCAGGCTTCGACGCGACCGAGTGGTTCCAGCGCGTCCGGGATCTCCTGCTGCTCGGCTACGGGTCGGATCCGCGCGGCATGGTCGAGATGGGCTTCCCCGGTCCGTCCTACGAGACCGGGCACGTGTGGCTCGACGAGTTCGAGGTCGCGCGGCGCGCCGAGCGCGCGCCGGGCTACGAGGTGCTGTGAAGCCGCTCGAGCTGGCCTTCGGCCCCGATGAGGTGCGGCGGCATGAGGGTCGGGTCGACGCCTGCATCGTCGGCTGCGGCGCGGGTGGATCGACGCTCGCGCGGCACCTCGCGGAGGGCGGCTGGCGCGTGGTCGTCCTCGAGGCGGGCGACTGGCTCTCCACCGACGACGACCTCCGGCAGGACGAGCCCACGATGCTCGGCCGGTTCGACTGGGACGACCGCCGGCTGATCCAGGGCAACGAGCAGCTCGAGCTGGGCCACCGGCGCGACGGGCGCGGGGTCGGCGGCGGCACCGTTCACTTCGGGGGCGTTGCGCTTCGGATGTGGCCGGAGGACTTCCGCCGCCGCGCGACCGACGGCGTCGGCGCCGACTGGCCGGTGACCTACGAGGAGCTCGAGCCGTACTACGACGTCGTCGAGGAGGAGCTGCGCCTGTCGGGTCCGCTCTCGATGCCGTGGGGCCCCAAGCGCGACGCGTATCCTCAGGGCCCGCACGAGCAGACGGCGCGAGACCAGGTGATCGCGAAGGGAATGGCGCAGCTCGGGATCGACTCCGTCCCGACACCGCTCGCGATCCTCACGACCGACCACGAGGGACGCTCGCCCTGCATGCACTACGGCTACTGCCAATGGGGCTGCAAGAGCCGAGCGAAGAGCTCGATGCACGTCAGCTACGTGCCGAAGGCGGTGCGCGCCGGCGCCGACATCCGCGTGGGGGCCCGTGCCGTCCGGATCGAGGCGGCCGACGACGGCCGGGTCACGGGCGTGATCTATATCCAGGAGGGCGCTGAGCATCGGATCGAGGCCGAGGTCGTGATCCTCTCGGCGTTCTGCATCGAGACCCCTCGGCTCCTGCTGCACTCGGCGACATCGCGGTTCCCAGACGGGCTCGCGAACACGTCCGGGACGGTCGGGCGCTACCTGATGGCGCACGTCGCCGACAGCCACATCGGCTTCTTCGACCAGCCGATCCAGATGTGGTCGACCTCGCCGGGGACGTTGCTCTCGCAGCACGACTATGGGACGAAGCCCGGCCGTGGCTTCGTCGGCGGATGGAGCTGGATGACCTCGTCGCTGTTCCCCGGAGAGTTCGCCAAGACGCTCGTCCAGAGCGGTGAGGGCCTGTGGGGGGAACGGCTCATGTCCTACCTCCGGCGCTACCCGCAGTGCGCCGTGCTCGGCACCGAGGGCGAGTGCCTCCCCTACGAGACGAACCGGGTCGAGCTCTCGGACGAGGTCGACGAGTACGGCGTGCCTCGGCCGGTCGTCACGTTCGACTATCAGGCGAACGAGCGTGCGATGCGCGAGGAGATCCATCGACAGGCGAAGGAGATCCTCGACGCCGCGGGCGCCGACGAGGTCCTGATCTCCGAAGGGAACGACCACACGATGGGCGGCTGCCGGATGGGCGTCGATCCGGCGAGCTCGGTCGTCGACCACGAACTGCGGGCGCACGACCATCCGAATCTCTTCGTCTGCGACGCGAGCGTCTTCGTGACGTGCGGCGGCGCCCAGCCCTCCCAGACGATCATGGCGCTGGCCACGAGGCTGGCTGATCACCTCCTGGGGGGACGGGCCGGCTGACGTGGGACGCGGCGAGGTGACCGAGCGCAGCGACCCGGAGCGGTTCCTCGAGGTCCTCCGCCGTACGGTCGAGGCGCTGGATCGCTGGGACGGGCCGTACGCGATCTTCGGGACCATCGGCGTGAACGCCTATCTCGACGGGCGGCCGGCCGAGGACATCGACGTGTTCCTCACGGGGGAGGACGCCTCCGGAGCCCTCCAGGCGCTCGTCGACTCGGGGTTCGAACCCGGCGAGGGCGACGAGTCCTGGATCTTCAAGGCGCACCGCGACGGCGTGCTGATCGACGTGATCTTCCAGATCCGTGGCCGCCTGCGCTTCGACGCCGGGATGGCCGACGGCGTTCGCCGCATGAGCTACCGCGGGGTCGACGTGCCCGTCCCGGCGCCGGAGGACCTGGTGCTGATCGCCGTGTCCGCGGCCCATCCCGAGTCGCCCGAGCACTGGCATACCGGAGTGCGCCTGGTGGCGGAGGCGAAGCTCGACTGGGAACGCCTCGTCGCGCGGGCGCGCCAGCTCGAGCCGCTCAGGATCGCGGGCCTGCTGCTCTACTGTGAGTCGGACGGCGTCGACGTGCCGGCGGGCACGGTCGCCTCGCTCCTGCCGAGCTGATCGTCGACCTCGCCGAGGAGCTCCACCTTCGCGAAGTCGAGGAACTCCTCCTGCCGCGGACCGACCTGGTGGATGAACACGTGGTCGAAGCCGGCGTCGGCGAACTCGCCGATCTTCTCGACGATCGCCTTCGGGTTCGGCCCACAGACGACCTTCTTCGCGACGTCCTCGGCGGAGATCAGCGTCGCGGCCTCCTCGAAGTGCTGCGGCTCGGCCAGCTCGACGCCGAGCTCACCGGGCACGCTCGTGTTCGGCCACCACTCGAGCGCCTCGTCGGCGGCCTTGGCCTCGTCGGGGCCGTAGCACACCGTCAGCTGCCCGTAGATGGGCTTGCCGTCGCCGCCCGCGTCGCGGAAGGTCTTGACGAGCTCGGTGTCCGGCGACGTGGAGATGAGCGCGTCACCGACGCGCCCGGCCAGCTCCGCCGCGGCCGGCGCCGACGCCGCCACGGCGATCGGCGGCGGCGTCTCCGGCATCGTGTAGATCCGGGCACGGTCGACCGTGTAGTGATCGGTCCACTCGCTCACGAGCTCGCCCGTCCACAGCCGGCGCATCAGGAAGATCGCCTCGTCGAGCATCTCGAGCCGCTCCTGTGGGTGCGGCCAGCCGATGCCGATCACGTGCTCGTTCAGGTTCTCGCCCGATCCGACGCCGAGGATGAAGCGGTCGGGCAGGAGGGCCGCGGTCGTCGCGGCCGCCTGCGCCACGACCGCGGGGTGGATCCGCATCGTCGGACAGGTCACGGCCGTGAGGACCGGGATCGTCTCGGTCTTCACGGACAGCCCGCCGAGGACGCTCCAGACGAGCGGGCTGTGGCCCTGGCGAGAGGTCCAGGGATGGAAATGATCCGAGATCGTCAGGAAGTCGAACCCGACCTCCTCGGCGATCCGGCCGTAGAGCAGCAGGTCGCCGGGCCCGTGCTCCTCGCTGGACAGGGTGTAGCCGACGGAGACCATGTTCGGATGATTGCCCGAGCGGACGGAGCCCAAACGCTGCGGGGCTAACTGATGCCGAGGACGACCGTGGTGAGGATCGGGGTCGCGGCCGTCCGCGCCGTTCCGACGCCGAGTGACCTGATCGTCAGCGGCGGGATGTCGCCGAAGCTCGGAGCGATCGAAGCCAGGAGCGCTGCCCCGGTCGGGGTCACGAGCTCGCCCGCGACGTCCTGCGGCTCCACCGGCATCCCGCGGAGCAGCTCGAGGGTGGCCGGCGCCGGGAGCGGAAGCCGCCCGTGGTGGGTGGTCACCTCGCCGCCTCCGAACGGGAGCGGCGACGCGGTGACGCTTTCGACCCCGAGTTGCTCGAGCGCCACGGCGCTGCCGACGACGCCGACGACCGAGCGAAGGGTGGCCAGCTCCTCGAACCGGACGGCGTCGGGCTGCACCCCGTGGACGCGCGCCTCGGCCGCGGCCAGCCGTTCGTACACGTCCACGACGCCTTCGCGGACCGCCGGCGGGAGCCCCCCGCCGTCGATCCGCACGAGGAGCTCCCTCGGACCGTCCGCGACGCGCGCCTCCGCGTCCGTCAGCTCGATCCCGGCGGCTCGGAGACCGTCGATCGACGCGTCCTCGAGACGAAGATCGAGGTCGCGGGGGGCCAGGAACTTCGTCCGGGCGGCCACCTCGTCGAGATCGGCTCCGGCGTCGAGCAGGGCCGCCAGCAACGAGGTGCCGCTGACCCCACGGCGGACGTCGAGGTAGACGATCATCGCGAGCGGAGGATCCGGTGCGCCGCCATCGCCGCGCCGAGCCCGTTGTCGATGTTCACGGTGAGGACGCCCGGCACGCACGACGAGAGCATCCCGAGGAGCGCCGCGAGGCCTTCGAAGCTGGCGCCGTAGCCGACGCTCGTCGGGACGGCGATCACCGGCGCCGGGATCAGTCCCGCCACGACCGACGGGAGCGCGCCCTCCATCCCGGCGACGACGATCACGCAGTCCATCGCCTCGAGGGTCGGCACGTGCTCCAGCACCCGGTGGACCCCGGCGACGCCGACGTCGGTAATGCGCTCGACGGCGAGCCCGAACGCCTCCG
>DASQTT010000207.1:0-10603 GCA_035641735.1 Actinomycetota bacterium
GCCCCAAGCCGCCGAACAGTCCGCCGAACAGGTCCGAGAGGTCGTCGACGTTGACCTCTTCGTACCGGACGCCGCCGGGCCAGCCGGCACCGGCACCGGCGCCCTGCCGTCCGAACCCGAAGCCGGCCGAGCCCATCTCGCGGACCCGGTCGTACGCCTTGCGCCTCTCCTCGTTCCCGAGGACGTCGTAGGCGGCGGAGATCTCCTTGAACCGCTCCTCCGCCGCGGGATCACCCTTGGCGGTATCGGGATGGTGCTGCTGCGCGAGCTTCCGGTAGGCCTTCTTGATCTCCGCCTGGCTCGCGTTCTTCGGCACGCCGAGGGTCGCGTAGTAGTCCTTCTCGAACCACTCGCGACGAGCCTCTTCTGCCACGGCTCACTTCCTCTCCACCCGAACCCCGGCGGGCCGGAGGACCCGGCCCTTGAGCGTGTAGCCGGGGCGCAGGACGTCCGCGACCACGGGGTCGCCGTCGCCGTCCCCGGACTGCATCAACGCTTCGTGCTGCTCCGGATCGAAGGGCTTGCCCTGCGCCTCGATCCGCTCGAGCCCCTCCGCCCGGAGCGTGTCGACCAGCTTCGCGTAGACGAGCTCGACGCCGTGCAGGAACCGGTCGAAATCGGGCCGGTCCTGCGCGTGCATCAACGCCAGGTCGAAGTCGTCGAGCACCTCCAGGAGCCGATCGATCACCGGCCGGGCGGCGAGCTCGACCGCCTGCGTCTGTTCCCTGAGGACCCGCTTGCGGTAGTTCTCGAACTCGGCCTGGAGCCGCTGCAGGTGCTCCCGGTACTGCGCGGTCTCGGCGCGGGCGACCTCGAGCGGATCGGCATCGGGGCGATCCTCGTCGCTCCGATCGGCCGGACGGCTGTCGAACGCGTCCGCCACCTCCCGGGTGGTCTGCTCGGAGTCGGCCTCCTCGTCGATGCCCTCGGAAGAAGCGGCCGCCGGATCGGCGGCCGCCTCCTCCTCGCTCCTGCGTCGCTCGTCGGTCACGAAGAACGCTCCCCGGAGGCACGCACCTCGATCGTCCGAGGCTTCGCCCGTTCGCTCTTCGGGACCGAGACCTTCAAGACGCCCTTGTCGAAGGACGCCTCGATCCGCTCGGGATCGGCCGTCTGCGGCAACCGGATCGAACGGGCGAACGTTCCGAAGCCACGCTCGATGCGGTGCCACGTGTCGCCCTTGTCCTCTTCCTGGAACTGCCGCTTCCCGCTGAGCGTGAGCATGCCGTCCTCGAACGTCACGTTCACGTCCTTGGGGTCGAGGCCCGGAAGATCCACGGTCACCTCGAACCGCTCGGACGTCTCCTTGACGTCCAGCGCCGGCATCCACGTGTCCCTCGAGAACGCCCGGCCCATGACCCGATCGAACTCGTCTTCGATCGCCCGCAGGTCACGGAACGGATCAACTTTGGCGAGCATCACGATCCACCTCCTTCGTCCACGATCTCGCCTTCCACCACGTCCTCGTCGCCGTCCGCGGCTCCCGCTTCCGGCGCCGAGGTCTCTGCGCCGCCGCCCGCGGCGGCGGCCGCCTGCTGTTGCTGCGCGGCCTGATGCATCGTCTGTCCGGCGCGCTGCCAGACCTGCATCAGCGCCTCGCTCAGTGACCGCAAGGTCTCCGTCGGCGTCGACTCGTCCTTCAGGGCCTGCTTCAGCTCGTCGTTCTTCGTGGTCAGCTCGGCCCGGTCGGAGTCGGGCAGCTTCTCGCCGTTCTCCTGGAGGAACTGCTCCACCTGGTACGTCAACTGGTCTGCCTGGTTGCGGGCCTCGGCCGCCTCGCGTCGCTGGTGGTCCTCCGCCGCGAAGGCCTCGGCCTCCTTCACCATGCGGTCGATCTCCTCCTTCGAGAGGGCCGTGCCGCCGGTGATCGTCATGGCTTGCTCCTTGCCGGTCGCGAGGTCCTTCGCGCTCACGTTCACGATGCCGTTCGCGTCGATGTCGAACGCCACCTCGATCTGCGGCACGTTCCTCGGCGCCGGCGGGATCCCCATCAGGTGGAAGCGACCGAGCGACTTCATCGCCGGCGAGTAGACCGTCTCGGCCTCGCCCTGCAGCACGTGGATCTCGACCGTCGTCTGGTTGTCGTCGGCGGTCGTGAAGATCTCCGACTTCCGCGTGGGGATCGTCGTGTTCCGCTCGATCATCTTCTGGAAGATCCCGCCCTTGGTCTCGACCCCGAGGGTGAGCGGCGTCACGTCCAGCAACAGGATGTCCTTCACATCGCCCTTCAGGACACCGGCCTGGATCGCCGCGCCGATCGCGACGACCTCGTCGGGGTTCACGCCCTTGTGGGGCTCCTTGCCGCCGGTGAGCTCCTTCACGAGCTCCTGCACCATCGGCATCCGGGTGGACCCGCCGACCAGGATCACGTGGTCGATCTGACCGGCATCCTTGCCCCAGTCCTCGATCGCCTGCTCGAAGGGTCCGCGGCACCGGTCGAGCAGGTCCTTCGTCATCCGCTCGAACTCGGCCCGCGTCAGCTTCTCCTCGAGGTGGAGAGGGCCGTCGGGGCCCGCGCTGATGAACGGCAGGGTGATCGTGGTCTCGGTGACCTGTGACAGCTCGATCTTCGCCTTCTCGGCGGCCTCTTTCAGGCGCTGCAGGGCCATGCGGTCCTTCGAGAGGTCGATCGAATAGTTGTTCTTGAAGCGCTCGACGAGCCAGTCGATGATCCGCTGGTCCCAGTCGTCGCCGCCCAGCTGGGTGTCTCCGTGGGTGGCCTTCACCTCGACGACGCCGCCGCCGATCTCGAGCAATGACACGTCGAACGTGCCGCCTCCGAGGTCGAACACGAGGATCGTCTGCTCGGACTCCTGCTTGTCGAGACCGTAGGCGAGCGCCGCCGCGGTGGGCTCGTTGATGATCCGCAGGACCTCGAGGCCGGCGATCTGGCCCGCCTCCTTCGTCGCCTGCCGCTGCGCGTCGTCGAAGTAGGCCGGGACGGTCACGACCGCCTGGGTCACGCCGTCGCCGAGGTAGGACTCCGCGTCCCGCCGCAGCTTCGTGAGGATCTGGGCAGAGATCTCCTGGGCCGTCCAGCGCTTCCCGTCGATGTCCGCGCCCCAGTTGGTGTCGCCCATGTGCCGCTTCACCGATCGGATGGTCCGGTCGGGGTTCGTGATGGCCTGGCGCTTGGCCACCTCGCCCACGAGGATCTCGCCGCCCTTCGAGAAGCCCACGACCGAGGGGGTCGTCCTGGAGCCCTCGGCGTTGGGGATCACGATCGGCTCCCCCGCCTCCAGGGTGGCCACCACGGAGTTGGTGGTTCCGAGGTCGATGCCGACTGCTCGTGCCATCGCTTCCTCCTTGCGTTGCAAGTCTCCTGGCGTGAGTTCGGGTGCCGCAGAGCGGCTCCGAAGCGCCTTGCTTGATCAGGTCGTCAGGATAAAACCTCAGTCTGGGATTGACAAGGTCTTGCCGCACACCGCTACGACGCTCGACGGACGAGGTCGGCCGTGCCGGCAGCACCGCCACCTCTCCTTCGCAGAGGCGCTTACCCAGCGGCCTCCGGCCGCACGCGGGCCGTGTTCAAGCCGAACGGTCTTTCGACCGATGGATGGAGAGACCAACGGACCGGACCGGAAGGATGAGCGTGGCAACATCGAGCACGACGCTGCCCAGCCGACGGAGCGTCCACCCGACCGTGGCCCACACGGTGGATTCGCTGCTGCTGCAGGAGCGCACCCGGTGGGCGATCAGGATCCATGACGGCCTGACCCAATCCGTCACGAGCGCCGTCCTCGAGCTGCAGACGCTGCAGCACCGGATCGAGACCGAGCCGGACGCCGCGCTGGCGACGCTCAAGGAGATCGAGCTGGCGATCCGTGAGGACCTGAAACAGATCCGCGGGATCCTCTTCGAGCTCTACGAGGGGACGCCGCATCGGGAGCCGCCCATCGCCGCGTTCATCGGCGACCTGGTTCGGCGCTGGCACCTCCCCGCGCGGGTCTCGATCGAGGGCAACGTGGACCGCATCTCCGACGCCGAACTCGAGATCGCGAACGCGGTCATCGCCGAGGCGCTCGCCAACGCGGCCAAGCACTCGGGTTCGCCCGGAGTCTCCGTGCGGATCCGCGCCCAGCGCAAGGAGCTCCGCATCGAGGTCGAAGATCGGGGTCACGGCATCGAGCAGGTCGATGACGAAGAGCTCCATTTCGGTCTGCGTCTGATGCGCGACCGAGCAGAAGAGATCGGCGGCACCATCCAGATCGAATCGAAGCCCGGGGCCGGCACCCGCGTGGTCGCCGTGCTTCCCGTCGGAGGTGGACGATGAGGATCCTGATCGTGGACGACCACGCGCTGGTGCGGCGTGGCATGGCCTACGTCGTGAAGGAGGGGTTCCCCGACGCGGACGTCGTCGAGGCCGACGGCGCCGCGTCGGCGCTGGACCACACCCGCGACGGCGCTCCCTTCGATCTGGCCCTGGTG
Source organism: Actinomycetota bacterium (assembly GCA_035641735.1). Classification (GTDB taxonomy): domain Bacteria; phylum Actinomycetota; class UBA4738; order UBA4738; family HRBIN12; genus JAJNBA01. Next base: position 4,429 of record DASQTT010000207.1, read on the forward strand.
GATGTACGGATGCCGGACCTGGATGGTCTGGAGCTACTGCGCGCCCTCAAGACGGACCTGCCCGACCTGCCCGTGATCATGCTCTCGACGTACGACAACGCGCCGTACGTCAAGCGGGCGCTCGCGGACGGCGCCTCCGGCTACCTGCTGAAGGACGCGACGCCGGAGGACCTGGCCCAGGCGATCAACGTCGCGATGTCCGGGAGCGGCAACGTGCTGTCGCCCCGGGTGATCCAGAACCTGTTCGAGGAGCACGAGGCGGCGGGTCGTGAGAACGGCGCGAACGGCCGGCGCGGCGAGTACAGCCTGACCCAGCGGGAGCACGACATCCTCGCGCTGCTGGCCGAGGGTCGCTCGAACCGCGAGATCGCCCAGCGCCTGTACCTGTCCGAGAAGACCGTGAAGGCCCACCTCGCGGCGATCTTCCGCAAGCTCGGCGTCACGAACCGAACGCAGGCCGCGATGATGGCCGTGCAGATGGGCGTCGGGCCGATCCCCGGCGCGCTGGTCCACGAGTAGCTAGGTCCGGAAGTCCTCGAAGAAGCGGCTGGCCGTTGGGCCACGTTGCCCCTGGTACTTGTTGCGCCCCCGACCGTAGGGCGTCTCGGCAGGCGTGGTGAGCCGGAAGAACGAGATCTGCCCGATCTTCATGCCCGGATAAAGGGTGATGGGCAGGTTCGCCACGTTCGAGAGCTCGAGCGTCAGGTAGCCGTCCCATCCCGGATCGACGTAGCCGGCGGTCGAGTGGATCAGCAGGCCCAGACGGCCCAGCGACGACTTGCCCTCCAACCGCGCGACGAGGTCGTCCGGGAGCATCACGCGCTCGAGCGTCGAGCCCAGGACGAACTCACCCGGATGAAGGATGAACGGCTCGTCCGGCTTCGTCTCGACGAGCTCCGTGAGGTCGGGCTGCTCCTGCTTCACGTCGATGTACGGATAGCGGGAGTTCGCGAAGACGCGGAACTCCGAGTCCACGTGGAGGTCGACCGAGGACGGCTGGACGCACGCCGGATCGAACGGATCGATCACGATCCGGCCGGAATCGATCTCCTCGCGGATCGTGCGGTCGGACAGGATCATCGAGCGCCGATGCTACCCATCGTTCGAGACCGCCACCCAGCGCTCGAGCGCGGCGGCGGCCTTCCCCTCGTCGATCGAGGCCGCGGCGAGCGCCAGGCCAGCCTCCAGGCCGGCGGCGGCGCCCGCGACCTCCAGGGCCGCGGCCGCGTTCAGCAGGACGACGTCCCGACGCGGGCCCCTCTCCCCGCCCAGGATCGAGCGCGCGATCGCGGCCGCCTGGCCGGCGTCACCGCCTCGGAGATCGTCCGGCGAGGCGCGGGAGATCCCGATCCGCTCCGGGTCGAGCGCGGTCTGCCGGACCTCACCGTCGCGGACGTCCAGGACGAGGGAGGGTCCGGTGGTCGTCAGCTCGTCGAGCCCGTCCTCACCGCGGAAGAGCTTCGCCCTCGTCCCTCGTCGCGCCAGCACCTCGGCCATCAGGGGAAGCATCCTCGCGTCCGAGACGCCGACGACCTGCGCGGCCGGACGGGCGGGGTTCGTGAGCGGCCCCAGGAAGTTGAAGGACGTCGGGACGCGCAGCTCTCGCCGCACCGGCCCGGCGTGGCCGAACGCGGGATGGAAGACGGGGGCGAACATGAACCCGATCCCGGCCTCGGCCAGGCACCGCTCGACGCCCGCGGCGCCGAGGTCGATGCGGACGCCGAGTGCCTCGAGCAGGTCCGCCGAGCCGCACGAGCTGGAGGCCGCTCGGTTCCCGTGCTTGGCGACGGGGACACCGCCGCCGGCGGCGACCACCGCGGCGAGGGTCGAGATGTTGAACGTGCCGCGGCGGTCGCCGCCGGTCCCGCAGGTGTCGACGACCGGGACCGGCGGGGTGACCGGGTTCGCGAACTCCAGGACGGCGCGGGCGAGGCCCTCGAGCTCGTCCACGGTCTCGCCCTTCGTCCGCAGCGCCATCAGGAAGCCGCCGATCTGGCCCGGTGTGACGTCGCCGGCCATGACCGCGCGCATCGCCTCGGCCGACTCGTCGGCCGACAGGGAGCCGTGCGAGACCAGTTTCTGGAGCGTCCGCGGCCAGAGATCGGGGTCGGGCTCGCCCATCAGGCTGCGGACGCTAGCAGGCGCGCACCCGGCGGCGGACCTTCGCTAGACTGTGCGCCGCCGCGCGAGCGGCCGCACTGCGCGGGTGTGGTTCAATGGCAGAACGCGAGCTTCCCAAGCTCGAAACGGGGGTTCGATTCCCCTCACCCGCTCCGATCCGTTCTTGGACCGCGGGCCACCGGAACGTGATCCCCGGTGGCCCGCGCCTGGGAAACGCTGCGATGCGACTAGGCGAGCGAGACCGCGACCTGCTCGAGGCGATCCATCGCCTCCTGCATCCCGCCCTCCATGCCGGACTCGATGATCGCGTCCCGGACTTCCTTCGCGTGGCACTCCACCACGGTGGTGAGCGTGGTGCGTCCGTCCACCTCGGTGAAGGTCACGATGTTCAGCGTTCCCTCCTCCGCCTCGGGCGTCCCGGCCATCGGATGGTCCTCCGGCATCTCGTAGACCTCCGTCGAGACGATCCGCTCGTTCGGGACGATCTCCCGGAACTCGCCGTGGAAGGCGACCTCGAAGCCTTCGTTCGCCTTCATCACGTACCGCCAGGTGCCGCCGACCCGCAGATCGACCTCGACGCTCGTGACCTCGCCCCGCTCGCCGCTCCACCACCGCGCGATCAGGTCGGGGTCCGTGTACGCCCGGTAGACCAGGTGCTTCCGTGCGTCGAACTCGCGGGTGATCACGATCTGCGTGTCCGCCGGGAGCGTCACCACCGCGGTGCCGCTACTCGTCATCGCCACCATCTCCTCGCTCCTTCCGTTTCAGCTCCTCCAGGACGACGTCCAGCCGATCGAAGCGCTGGGCCCACGATCGCTCGTAGCTCTTGACCCAGTCGTGGATCGGCCTCAGCGGATGACCGTTCAGTCGATAGATCCGTCGCCTCCCTTCGTCTCGCACGTCCACCAGTCCCACCTTCCGCAGCACCCGCAGGTGCTTCGACACCTGCGGCTGCGCCAGGCCGAGCTCCTCCACGAGGTCGCTCACGGGACGTTCCCCGCCGGCGAGGACATCCAGGATCTGCCGTCGCCGCGGCTCCGCCACCGCGTTGAACGCGTCCGTCGTGGTCGCCACCCGTGCCATGGCAGGAGGATATATGCCCATATCGGAATATGTCAAGCGCGTGAGCGTGGGCGTCGAGGGATCCGGCCGGGGCTAGCCGTCGAGGTATCGCGGCGCCGTGGGACAGACGTCCTTCAGCGGGCAGATCGGGCACCTGGGCGTCGGCGCCTTGCAGATCTCGCGCCCCAGGCGGATCAGCGCCACGTGGAGCTCCGTCCGCATCCCCGGCGGGATCAGCCCGTGGAGGAGGCGGTCGGCGCGCTCGGCAGACGCGGTCGCCGGGATCCAGCCGAGTCGTCGCGTGACTCGGTGCACGTGGGTGTCGACCGGCATCGAGTCGCGCCCGAGGGAGAACGACAGCACGACGGCAGCCGTCTTGGGTCCCACGCCGGGGAGCGAGACGAGCTCCGACCGGGCCTCCTCGTCGGGCAGATCCCGCAGGTACGAGAGGTCGAACCGGCCACGCCGTTCCCGGATCTCGCCCAGGATCGCCTGGATCCTCGGGGCCTTCGTGTCGGCCAGCCCGCCGGAGCGGATCGCGTCCGCGACGCGGCGGGTCGGGGCACGCACGACCTTCTCCCACGTCGGGAACGCCGCCCGGAGGCCGGCGAACGACCGTTCGGCGTTCAGGTCGCTGGTGTGCTGCGAGAGCACGGTCAGGACGAGCTCCTCGAGCGGGTCGGAGCGGCGAGGCGGCAGGAGCTCGCCGTAGCGCTTCCGGAGACGGCCGAGGACCGTCCGCATGTGACGTCGCAGGACGGCCGGCGATGCCGGCTCGGTCACGCCGGCACGTCGCCGCGAGCCGCGTTGCGGAACTGGGTGAGCGAGGGCTCGAAGTTCAGCTTGATCGAGCCGGTGGGCCCGTTGCGGTGCTTGGCCACGATCAGCTCCGCCTCCCGCTTCTTCTCCGGATCGGCGTCGTCGCGGTGGATGAAAGCGACCACGTCGGAGTCCTGCTCGAGGGATCCGCTCTCGCGGAGGTCCGAGAGCTGAGGGCGCTTGTCCGCTCGGGTCTCGGGGTTCCGGTTCAGCTGCGACAGCGCGAGCACGGGGATCGAGAGCTCCTTCGCGAGGAGCTTCAGGGAGCGGCTGATCTCCGCGACCTCCTGCTGGCGATTGTCGGGCCGCCGAACCGCGGCGGACGTCATCAACTGCAGGTAGTCGACGATGATCAGCGCGAGTCCCTGCTTGCTGCTGCGCATCCGTCTGGCCTTCGCGCGGACGTCGACGATGTTCACGTTGCCGGAGTCGACGATCGCGAGCGGCGCGTCGTGGAGCGTCTCCGCGGCCTGCACGACCCGCACCCAGTCGTCGGGGCCGACGCGCTTGGCGCGGATCCGGTCCCAGGGAACCTTCGCGGCCGAGCAGAGCATCCGCATCCCCACCTCGTGGCGGGACATCTCCAGCGAGAACACGGCCACCGACTCGCCCGAGACCGCCACGTTGTGCGCGATGTTGATCGCGAGCGAGGACTTCCCGATCCCCGGGCGCGCCGCGATGATCACGAGGTTGCCGGGTTGCAACCCGGAGGTCAGCTCGTCGAGGTCACGGAACCCCGTGGGTAGGCCCGTGTAGGCGGCCTCCCGATGCTGGATCTGCTCCAGCTCGACCATGGCGGTATCGATCAGCTCGCGAAGGGTCGCCACCTCCTCCCGATCGTCACGACGCGCGACCTCGTACATCCGTTGCTCGGCCGCGTCCGCGACGGACTCCGGGTCCTCGGTCGCCCCGAAGGCGAGGTCCATCACGTCGGCGGCCGCCCCGATCAGTCTCCTGAGCAGGGCGGCCTGCGCGACGATCCGCGCGTAATGCGCGGCGGAGGCCGGGGTCGGCACCTGGTCCGCGAGATCGCGGATGTACAGGGGGCCGCCGACGTCGTCGAGGATCCCCTTCCGGCGGAGCGCCTCCACCGCGGAGAGCTGGTCCACGGGCTCGCCCCGCGCGTACAGCTCCCGCAGGGCGTCGAAGATCCGCCCGTTCGCCGACCGGTAGAAGTCCTCGCCCTGCAGGATCTCGACGACGTCGGCGGTGGCCTCGGCCGAGAGCATCATCGAGCCCAGAGCCGCTGCCTCCGCATCGAGGTTGTGCGGAGGCACACGGTCGGAGCTCCGAGGAAGGCGAAGGACGTCGTCGGCCGCGCGGATCATCCGCTCACCCCGTCCCTCCGTTCGCCGCCCGGGTCCTCCGAACCGGGGACGCTACGCCCGGACGTGAGGGCCGAACAGTGGACAACCCGTGTGGATTGCCGCCCGGCAGGTGGCGTCGCGATATTTCCTGTCACTCCGGCCGCGACCTGCACATCCGCCCTGTGGAGATCCATGTGGACGATTGTGGAGACCGAGAGTGACAAGAACGCGCGGGGGCGCCCGGCGATCCGGCGCCGTGGGAGAGGATGCCGAGGAGCTACGCCTGCGGCTGGACGTCCACGGTGAGGACCGGATCCACCTCGGGGAAGAGGTGGATCCGCACCTCGTGGGTCCCGACGGACCGGATCGGCTCGTCGAGATGGACGTCCTTCCGGTCGAGCGGCACGCCCGCCTGCGCGGCGACGGCCTCCGCGACGTCGGCCGCGGTCACCGAACCGAAGAGCTTGCCCTCTTCACCGGCGCGGGCATGCACCACGATCGGCTGCTCGAGCAGGCGGGCGGCGAGCGCCTCGAACTCGCCCTTGCGCGCCGTGGTCCTGCTCTCGTGGGCCCGTTTGAGGCTCTGGGCGTGACGGACCGCGCCCTTCTCCGCGCGGATCGCAAGGCCTCGGGGGATCAAGTAGTTGCGGGCGTAGCCGTCGGCGACGTCCGCGACGTCGCCGGGGTCACCCAGGCGCTCCACGGTCTTCTGCAGGATCACCTTCATCTCGGACGGGGGCTCCGCTCACTCGCGCTCGATCCTCGACGCTCCGAGCCTCTCCTCATCGACTCGAGAACGGCAGGAGCGCCATCTCACGGGCGTTCTTGACGGCGGAAGCGACGTCGCGCTGATGCTGGACGCAGTT
>DASQTT010000208.1:0-8619 GCA_035641735.1 Actinomycetota bacterium
TCCGTCGGGACGGACCTCGAACTCTCCTCCCACGCCTTCCCGTTCATGACGTTTCGAGACGGGAAGGTGGCCGGGATCCCCGCTCGCGTCGCCCGCGTGAGCTTCACCGGGGAGCTGTCGTTCGAGGTGCTGGTCGACGCACGGCGCGGCCTTCAGCTCTGGGACGCGGTGATGAGTGCGGGCGAGCCGTTCGGGATCACGCCGTATGGCACCGAGGCGATGCACGTGCTGCGGGCCGAGAAAGGCTTCGTGATCGTCGGCCAGGACACCGACGGCACGGTGACGCCGCAGGACCTCGGGATGGGATGGATCGTCCGCAAGGACCACTCCGACTTCATCGGACGTCGCTCGCTCCGGCGCGCCGACACCTCCCGCCCCGACCGCAATCAGCTGGTCGGGCTCCTCCCGGCGGCGCCTCTGCCCGAGGGCGCTCAGCTCGTCGAAGAGGACACCGGCCGGACCCCGATGCCGATGATCGGTCACGTCACGTCGTCGTACCTGAGTCCGTCGCTGGCCCGGCCGATCGCGCTCGCGATGGTCGAGGGCGGTCGCGAGCGCCGCGGACAGACGGTGTTCGCGCCGCTGTCGGAGGGCACGATCGCGGCGGAGATCGTGCCACCCGTGTTCTACGATCCCGACGGGACGAAGCGTGACGGCTGAACCGTTCCAACGCGTCGACGTGGCGCAGGTCGACCTGCGGACCGACCCGAGGCAACTGCCCTTCGAACCTCCGGAGCCGAACATGGCGACGACCTGGGAAGGCCGGGACGTCCTCTGGCTCGGACCTGACGAGTGGCTCGTGGTCGGCCAGGGCGGAGAAGAGGAGGACATCGTGCGCTCGCTCGGCGACGCGGTCGCCGGGACGCAGGCGTCCGTGCTCGACGTGAGCGCGAACCGGACCGTGTTCGATCTTGCCGACGCCCTCGATCATCTCTCGACGGCCTGTGGCCTGGATCTGGATCCGACCCGCTGGACACCTGGCATGTGCGCGCAGACGTTGCTGGGCCGCGCGCAGGTCACCCTCCATCAACGCGACGAGCGAACGACGCGCGTCTTCGTCCGCCCCTCGTTCGCCGGCTACCTGGTGGAGCGGCTCGGGTTCGCCCGGCCGATCAGCTGAGTTCCTCGAGCGTCCGCTGCCGCCACTCGACCGCGGCCTCCACCTGGTTGAAGGTGAAGACGTGGAGCGCTCGTACGTCGGCGCTCGGATCGGCGATGGTGCGCGCGAGGGAGCGCAGGAGCCGGTCCGGTGTGTAGGACCGCCGGAAGACGAAGCCGAGCAGCTGCCGATTCTTCCGCAGGTAGCGCGCGGATCCTCCGACGCCGATCTTCGCCGCGACCCTCAGCAGCTTCCGCAGCTCAGCCGGACCGGGGATCCCGAAGTGGATCGGCAGGGAGATGTCCGCCGCTCGGATCCGTGCGATCCACCGCGCGATCGCGGCGCCGTCGAAGCTCATCTGCGTCGTCATGTAGCCGGCGTAGGCCTGCTTCTCCCGCAAGGACGCCAGCAGCCGGTCGTCCGGGATCCTCGGATGACCTTCCGGGTATGCCGCGACACCGAGTCGCTCGAACGGGTGCCCGACCTCGATCATGGTGCGCAACAGCGACGGGGCGTCGTGCAGCTCACCACGATCGCGCGCGTCCCCTCCGATCACGAATGCTTCGTCGATCCCGGCCGACCGGCATCGCTCCAGGATGTCCCTCAGATGCGCTCGATCCCGGAACATGTGCGCCGCCAGGTGCGGCGTGGCCGTATGCCCCCGAGCGACCAGTGCCTCGCAGAGGTCGATCGTCGACTCGATGCCGTGGCTCGGCGACGCCGTCACCGTCGTGGCCGACGCCGGAGGCAGCGCCTCCGCCCGGCCCAGCGCGTCGCGGAGCGGGATCAGCTCGTAGCGCGTGCGTTCGAGCAGGCCGTGCAGCGCGCCCCGCTGCGCGTCGTCGAGCGCGTTCGTCGAGCTGCGGAAGGCGGCCACGTCACGAATCTTGCCCGAGCGATGCCCTGCGGCGCAGCGCCCGCCCCGAACCCCCGGTCAACTAGCTCTTCGGGATCTCCTTCGTGGGATCCCAGTGCGGCATGGCCACGACGGTGGCGGCGACCTTGCCCTTCGGTGTCTCCACCTCGAGCGACGTCCCGAGGTCCGTGTGCTCGATCGGCAACATCGCAAAACCGATGTTCTTCTCCAGGCGCGGCGAGTAACACGCCGACGTGACGCGTCCGACCACATTCCCGCCCGCGGACGTCGGGAAGAAGTCGATCATCTCCGAGTCGATGTACGTGCCGAGGGGCTCGCCATCGATGTCGACGCCGACGAGCTTCTGCGTCACGCCCTCGGCCTTGATCCGCTTCAGGGCGTCCTTGCCCATGAAGTCGGCCTCCTGATCGAGGTCGACCATCCACGTGTAGTGGTACCCCACCTCGAAGGGGTTGTTCTCGTACCACATGTCCGCGCCGAAGGCCAAGATCCCACCCTCGATCCGGCGGATGTGGCACGGGCCGATCACGCGGAGGTCATGTGGCTTGCCGGCTTCGAGGACGCGGTTCCACAACTGGACGCCGTGCTTCGAGGCGTCGCGGAGGTAGATCTCGTACCCGACCTCCCCCGTGTAGCCGGTCCTCGAGACGACGACCTGCATCCCGTCGAGGTCGGCCTTCATCAGCCCGTAGTAGGGAACGTCGAGGATCGTGTCGCCGAACAGCTCGACGAGGACCTTCTTCGCGTTCGGCCCTTGGATCTGCACGGGCGCGACGTCGATCTCCTGGACCGTGACGTCCATCCCCTTCCCGGCGGCGATCCCGAGCGCGTAGAGGTTCACGTCCGAGTCGGCCAGCGAGAGCCAGAACTCGTCCTCCTCGACGCGCAGGAGCACCGGGTCGTTGAGGATCCCGCCGTCCGGCGCGCTGATGAACACGTACTTGCACTCGTTGACCGCGCACTTGTTGAGGTCTCGGGAGATCATCATGTTCGTGAGATCGAAGGCGTCGGGGCCCTTGATCTGGATCTGCTTCTCGACGCCGACGTCCCACAGCGACACCGCGTTCACGAGGTGCCAGTACTCGCCGACCGGATCGCCGTAGTGGCGCGGGTGGTACGTGTGGTTGTAGACGCTGTATCGGGCCACGCCGTGCTCCCGGGACGCGTAGAAGTACGGCGACTTCCGGATCCTCGTGTACAGCAGGATCCCCGGGTCCTCATTCACTGCCATCGTCGGTGCTCCCCCTCGCCTCTCAGGCCCGCAGGCGTTCGCCCCTGGGGTCCCACAGCGGCTCCGCGGCAACCGTGGCCGGGAGACGGTCGCCGAAGTATTCCACCTCCACCGGTGAGCCTTCCACCGCGAGCTCGACAGGGAGGTAGCCGTAGACGATGCACCGCCCTACCGAGTAGCCGTACGCGGCGCTCGTGACGTACGCGACGACCCGGCCGCCGCTCAGGATCGGCTCCTTGCCCATCACGACGGCGGCCGGGTCGTCGAGCGTGATGCAGGCGAGCCTCTCCGTGAGCCCGAGGTCGAGCTTGCGCCGCAGGGCCTCCCGACCCTGGAAGTCCTTCTCCTCCATCCGGACGGCGAAGCCGAGCCCGGCCTCGAACGGATCGTGCTCGGTGTGGAGATCCTGACCCCAGAGGCGGTAGCCCTTCTCCAGCCGGAGCGAGTCGAACGCGCCGCCGCCCGCCGCCACGATCCCGTGCTCCAGCCCGGCTTGCCACAGCGCGTCCCATGCACGCTGACCCATCGCGATCTGGCCGTACAGCTCCCACCCGAGCTCGCCGGCGTAGGAGATCCGCTGGGCCCAGACCGGCGACACCTCGCCGACGTTCAGGTAGCGCGCGGTCATGTACGGGAAGGCCTCGTTCGAGACGTCCTCGTCGGTCACCGTCTGGAGAACGTCTCGGGCCCGCGGTCCCCAGATGCCGACGGCGAAGAGCGAGCCCGTGCGGACCGCGAGCTGCACGCGTTCGTCGGGCCTCCGCTGCGCGAGGATCCAGGCGCGATCGTGCTGCCCCGATCCGCCGCCGGTCACGACGCGGAAGCGGTCCTCGTCCTTCCGGGTGATCGTCAGGTCGCAGCGGATCCCGCCCGACGGCGTGAGCATCGACGAGTAGACGATCGTGCCGACCGGCCGGTCGATGCGGTTCGCGCAGATCCGCTCCAGGAAGGCCAGCGCGTCGGGACCGGTGACGTCGAACTTCGCGAACGGCGTGATATCGAAGAGCGCGACCCGTTCGCGCGTGGCGACGTGCTCCACTCCGACGCACGGCGACCAGTTCCGGGCGGCCCAGCCGGTGCGCGATTCCCACGGCGCGCCGGTGAGCACGTGGTTCGCCTCGAACCATTGCGGGCGCTCCCAGCCGGCGCCGGAGAAGAACTCGGCGCCCAGATCCTGCTGCCGGGCATGGAAGGGCGAGAGCTTCAGCTCGCGCGGATGGGACATCTGCTGGAGCGGATGGATGATGTCGTAGACCTCGCGGTACTGCTGCGCGCCGCGCGCGCGGACGTACGGCGCCGTCGTCATGAACGGGTAGAACCGGTTCGCGTCGGCCTCGGCCAGGTCCATCGGCGGTTCGCCGCCGACGATCCATTCCGCCGCCATCCGCCCCATCCCGCCGCCGTGCGTGACCCACACCGCCTCGCAGATCCAGAAGCCCCCAACATCGGCCGACTCGCCGACGATCGAGCCCATGTCGGGCGTGAACGAGAACATCCCGTTCATGGCGGTCGAGCGGTCGATCCGTCCGCGCAGCGGTGGGAGGATCCGTCCGGTCTCCCCCTCCGCCACCGTGAAGTGCTCGGGCGTGAACGGCTCGACGCTGGGCTGCGGCTCCCCGTCCCGGTAGGGGCGGAGCGCCTCGGGATCGAACAGGATCGGCTCGTGCCGATAGTTGCCCACGGCGTAGCGATCGCCTCGTTGGCGGAAATACAGCGACAGGTCCTGGTGCCGGAGGATCGGATGGACGATCTCTCGCTCCCGGTCCCCGGCCAGCTCCTCCAACGGCTCGGTCCACACCAGTTGGTGCTGGACGATGGCGAGCGGGATCGGCACGCCGGCCATCCGACCGATCGTCGGTCCCCAGATCCCCGCGCACACGAGGACCTGCTCGCACGCGACGTCGCCCCGGTCGGTCCGCACCCCGTGGACGCGGCCGTCCCGAAGATCGAACCCGGTCACCCGAACGCTTCCTTCGAACGAGACGCCGGCCGCCCGCGCCTTCGCGCCGAGCGCCGCGGCCACGCGGACACCCTTCGCGATCCCGTCCGACGGCACGAGGTACGAGCCGAGGATCGTCGAGGGATCGAGGAGCGGGATCCGTTCGGCGGTCTCGCCCGGCGTGAGGAGCTCCGTCCCGTCGATCCCGTAGGCACGGGCGAAGCCGCGGCGGCGCCTCAGCTCGTCCGCGCGCTCCTTCGTCGTGGCTACCTCGATCCCGCCGACGCCGAACCAGGCGGGCCCTTCCTCCGTCTGCAGGCCGGCGTACAGCTCGACCGAGTACTGCGCGAGAAGGCACATCGTCCGAGAACCGTTCGTCTGGAACGCGAGCCCGGGCGCGTGCGACGTGGAGCCGCCGGTCTCGAACAGCGGTCCCTGGTCCAATACCAGGACGTCGGTCAACCCGAGCTCGGCGAGGTGGTACGCGGCGCTCGTGCCGACGATCCCGGCGCCGATCACTACCAGCTGGGCGCGGTCCTTCACGAGGTGGCCGACACTACCGAACGGCTCAACCCTGCGTGTGCTGGTAGGACGCGAGGCGCCCGTCCTGCAGGGATACGATCACGCCCTGGAGGACGCCCTGGCCGTACTCGCTGCCCGGGTTGAACGTCTGGGTCCGGCCGAGCCGGAATCGTCCGCCGGACTCGTGGATGTGTCCGTGCAGCCCGACGAGGGGCTGGTAGCGCACGATCGCCTCGCGCACCGCCGTGCTCCCGCCGCCGGTGGTCACGAACCGCCCGGCGTCGCGCACGGGCCGCGGCAGCTCCCCGGGACGGATCTCGAGCTTCAGACAGGTGTCGATCGGGGTGTCCTTCGGCGGACAGTGCAGGTTGAACACGCAACGGGACAGGTCCGGCACCACGGCCGCGCTCGCGTCGATCGCGGCCGCGATCTCCTCCTCGCTCGCCTCCCGCGGCGTGTCCCACGGGGTGGGCGAGGAGAGTCCGACGGTGATCATCGTGTGCTCGTCGTCGAGCTCGATCAGGCGTCCCTCGCTCGCCAGCGCGTGCTCGCCGTCGTGCCGGTCCAGGGTCTCCAGCACCGCCGGCTCGTCGTCGTTGCCGCCGGTCATCCACAGTCGGACGCCGGTGCCGTGCAGCCGCTCCTCGGCGAGCGCCAGCCACTCCTCGAGCCTCGCCGACGCGAGCCGGCGGAACGACTCATGCTTGGCGAGCGGGTCCGACTCGACGGCCGCGTACTCGTCGTCGTCGAACACCTGCCAGTAGAACCCGGGCTGCTCGACCGCCTTGACGAAGTCCGCGAGACCGTCGGCGTCGAACTCCTCGTCTCGCCCCTGGAAGGACGCACGGAACACGCCGTCGCGGCGGACGATCGGCACGACGGCCTTGCCCATCAGGTCGCCGCCGAAGACCAGGACGTCCACCTCGTAGAAGGACGCGGCGTTCAGGAACTTGCGGAAGGTCGGCTGCGAACCGTGGAGATCGGCGGCGTAGAAGAGGCGCGTCGGACGAGCCCTGGACCGCGACACCGCCGCCCCCTATCCGACGTGGACGACGATCGTCTTGAGCTCGGTGAGCCGATCCATCGAGAACCGGCCGCCGACCCGGCCCACGCCGCTCGCCGAACCCGCCCGTCCCCCGAAGGGGAGGTGCGACTCCCAGTAGTTCGTGCCCTCGTTCACGTTCACCCAGCCGGTGCGGACGCGCTCGGCGAATCGGAGGCCACGGCCGAGGTCGGCGGTGAAGATCGCGGAAAGGAGGCCGTATTCCGCATCGTCGACGAGCCGGATCACCTCCGCCTCGTCGCGGATCGCCGTCACCGGCACGACGGGGCCGAACGTCTCCTCGCGCGCGATCTCCATGTCGTCGGTCACGCCATCGAGGACCGTGGCCTCGAAGAAGAGCTCCGAGCCGTGCTCGGAGGAACGGCCGCCGCCGGCGACGACCGACGCGCCGCGGTCGCGAGCCTCGGTCACGTGCCGCTCGGTCTTGTCGGCCACCGGGGCGTTGTTCAACGGCCCCATGGTCGTGGCATCGTCGAACGGATCGCCCAGACGGATCCGCTCCCCGATCGCCGCGGTGAGCTTCTCGAGGTAAGCGTCGTGGACGGGCTCCTGGACGAGGATCCGCTCGCCGGCCGTGCAGCTCTGGCCGGCGTTCAGGAAGCATGCGGTGAGGGTGGCCTCGACCGCCGCGTCGAGGTCCGCGTCGTCGCAGACGACCAGCGGGCCGTTGCCCCCCATCTCCAGCAGCAGCTCCTTGGCCGCGGCTCGGGAGGCGACGGCGTGCCCGGTGGCGATCGACCCGATGAACCCGACCGCCGCCGTCAGCCGGTTCGACGCCACCTCGTCGCCCACGACCGGGCCGGGGCCGGTCACGAGGTTGAAGACGCCGGGCGGGAGGTCGGCCGCGTGGACGCACTCGGCGAGCTTCACCGCGCAGACGCTCGTCGTCGGGGCCGGCGCCAGCACGACGGCGTTCCCCGAGGCGAGCGCCGGCGCCACGATCTCGCCGGGCATCGTGTACGGCCAGTTCCACGGGCTGATCACCCCCACCACGCCGCGCGGGACGCGGTAGAGGAAGATACGATTCGCCGCGTCCATGCTCGGCGGGATCAGGCCCTCCAGCCGCGTCGCATCGGCCGCCGCCATCTCGAAGTAGGCGATCAGCTCCTCGACCTCGTCGAGCGCCTCCGCCCGGAACGGCTTGCCCTGATCGAGCGTCAGCGTGCGGGCGAGGTCCTCGCGGCGCTCGTCGACGGCCGCGGCGATGCGACGCATCGCGGCGGCCCGGTCGAACGCCGACATCGCGGCCCAGCCGGGCCATGCGTCGGCCGCGGTCGCGAGCGCGCGTCGCGCGTCCTCTCGGGTGCCCTCCGGGAGCGAGCCGATCACCTCGCCGGTCGCCGGCGAGGTGGCGTCGAACGTGGCGCCGCTCTCCGAGGCGGTCCACTCGCCGCCGATCAACATCCGGTACGCGTCCGCCATGGGCTCAGCCTAGGACGTGCACGGGGCGGCCGCTCAGGGGCCGCCCCGCACGCAAGCGATCGCGATCGCTACTCGACCGGGATCTCCCGGTGGATCGCGCTCAGGTCGATCCCCTGCTGCCTCCGGAGCACCTTCGCCACCGCGTACACGATGATCGCCAATAGGTACATCGACCCCATGAAGATCAACGAGTCGCGGTTGTTGATGCCGTAGAGCTCGTTCGTGAACCAGTGCCACAGGTTGAACCCAAGGAAGGCCGCCGTGACGAACCCGGTGACCGTGATCAGCGGGATCCCCGCCACCTTGTAGCGGACCATCGGCGAGCTCTCGTAGAGACGCTTCTTGCGCCACGGCAGTATCGTTGCCGCGATCGCCGTTCCCAGGAACGTCACGGCGATGACCAACGTGGCATCGAGGATCCACGTCTTGAACGCATCCGTGTACGCGTAGAAGGCGCTCACGATCA
>DASQTT010000209.1:0-2482 GCA_035641735.1 Actinomycetota bacterium
GCGACCGAGGCCCAGCTCGATCCCTCGTCGTCGCTGCGGTACACGCCCCCGTGGAACTGCATGAACAGCCGCTCCGGGCGGAGGGGAGCGCGGTGCATGTTATGGACGCACAGGTCGATCGTCTCCTCCCGCGTCTCCTCAGGGACGTACCGCGGAACGAGGCCCTGGTTCCCGTGCCGCCACGACTCGCCGCCGTCGTCGGAGAGCCACACGCCGACCGCGGAGATCCCGAGCGCGAGCTTCGACGGATCGCCCGGCCACGTCGCGATCGAGTGGAGGCAGAGGCCACCGGCGCCGGGTTGCCACGCCGAACGGGTCGGCTGGTCGAAGAGACCGCGGTTGAGCTCCCAGGTGATGCCGCCGTCCGTCGAGGTGAACAGCGCGGCCGGCGCCACACCGGCGTACAGGAGGTCGTCCGCCTCGCCGGCCCGGATCGCCCAGATCCGCTCGAGGGTCCAGTCGTCGCCCTCGGGGAACGCGATCCCGGAGGTCTGCTCCCACTCCCCGTTCGGATCCATCGCGTGCATCACGCGTGGCCCGTAGTGGCCCGAGGTGACGGACGCGAGATAGCGGCCGGTCCGCGCGTCGCGCATCGCGTACTCCACGACGTTGCCGGCGAAGGCGCGACCGGCGACCTCGAAGGGCTTCTCGGATCGCGGATCCCCCTCCAGCACGAAGAGTCCCTTCTTCGTTCCCACCAACAGCTGCGTCATCAACTGCCTCCGCTGATCGAGGGGAGGACGTGCAGGATCGCTCCCGGTTCGACGGCCGCGTCCTCCCGCACGCGTTCGCCGTCGAGGAACACGTTCACGTGTCGGCGCACCCGTCCGTGCTCATCCAGGACCCACCCGACGATCCGAGGGTGCAGGCGCTCGAGCTCGCGCAGGACCTCTCCGACGGAACCGCCGTCGGCGGTGACCTCGCGTTCGCCGCCGACGAGGTCCTTGAGCGGCGAGCGGAGCTTCACCGTGGCCATCCGTCCGAGCCTATCCACCGGCGACGTCGGCGGCCGCGGCCGCGAATCGATCGAGCGGCGTCTGCCATCCGCCGTCGTGGCCGGCACGTGCCTCCTCCGCGCGCGCCCCCAGTCGTTCCCAGCCGCGGTGCTCGAGGCGCACGAGCGCGCCATCGCCGTCGGGTTCGAAGCGGACCTCGACCTCGGTCGGCGGCTCGTCCCGGTCGTTCGGCTTCCAGGCGAGGACGATCCGGGACGGGGGCTCGTACTCGAGCACCTCCGCCCAGGACCCCTCGACGCCCTCGGACGTCACCTCGTACAGGCGTCCGCCCCGTCGCGGCTCGAACACGATCCGACGCACCGCCACGCCGTTCCCGTACTGCTCGTCGGCGACGCGCGAGAAGAGCTCGACCGGCCACCAGCGGTCGATGTCGTCGACGAAGAGCCGGAACGCCGCGTCGATCGGCAGCGGCACGCGAACGCTCTTGCGGACCGGCTCGACCGGCGCGTCGCCGTTCATCGTCCCTCCCGTGGTCGACGCGGGGTCGCTCGACGACACCCGCGGAGCGCCCGATCGAGGTCCTGCCGATTGGCGTGTTGCAGCTCGCGTCCCACCTCCGGATGCACGGGACCGATCATCGGTTCCTCCTTCCCGCGGTGCCCGAAGACACCGACTCCGCGTATCCCCTGAACGACGCGAGGCGCCGGTCCCACGTCGCGCCGATCGCTCGCATCCACCCCTCGGCTTCGGCGAAGGGACCCGTGCGCAGCACGTAGCGCGTCTCCCGCCCGACCCGCGTCGCCTCGGCGAGAGCGGCCTCCTCGAGCGCGACGAGGTGCTTCGCGACGGCTTGCCGCGTGACGGGGATCCGCTTCGCGAGCTCGGTGGCGGTCATCGGGCCGTCCTTGGAGAGCTCGTGGACGACCCGGCGCCGTGTCGGGTCGGCCAGGGCCGAGAAGACCGCGCCGGCCGGGTCGTTCATCGCTGCGTCTCCTTGAGCCGCCATGGGCTTCCCGGCACTCCCGCAACCGTGTGGTTGCGCGAAGGATACGCAACGTGCGGGTTGCGTGTCAAGCTCCAGACGGCTCAGGCGGCGGGTCGGAGCTGGTCCGGGATGTTCCAGAACTCGAAGTGGTGACCGTCGGGGATCAGGAAGTCGCCGCCCCAGTTGAAGCCCCACTCCTCGAAGATCCGCACGACCTCCGCGTTCATGTTCGGCGGTGCGCCGTAGGGGCTGTACGGGGCGTTGATGTCGATCGCCGCGCCGTAGGCGTGGGTGGACGGAGGGGCCGTCGACGTCCGCGCCACCGTCCGGGCGACCCAGCATCCCGAGTACACCCTGATCTCGGGGCCGAGGCCTGCGCGGATCACCTCGCGCAGGGCGCCGCGGACCATCGGGATCAGCTGCCGGTGACACGTCACCGTGCCGAGGATCGGCACTGTCGTGGTGACGATGTTCCGGTCGACCCACGCCGGATCGATCGTGAGGAACGCGGGATCGGCCTGCTGGACCGCGGCGAACTCGC
>DASQTT010000210.1:0-6997 GCA_035641735.1 Actinomycetota bacterium
AGGAGCAGCCCCACCAAGACGTCGGGATTGTCGACGCGGATCGGGAACTCCTCCGCCGTGCTGCCCAGGGCGTGCAGCACCGCCTCGGCGAACGATCCGAAGAGCGAGGTCGCCGCGAGCACGGCCGTGGCGATCGCCATGCCCTTCGTGATGGCCTTCGTCGAGTTCCCAACCGCGTCGAGGCCACCGAGGATCTGCGCCGGACGTCCCTCGAACTCGCCGGACATCTCCGCGATCCCCTGCGCGTTGTCCGAGATCGGGCCGTAGGTGTCCATCGACACGACGACGCCGACGGTCGTCAGCATCCCCATCCCGGTGAGCGAGATGAAGTACAGCCGTTCGGCGAGGGAGTCGCCCAGGTAGAAGGACCCGACCACGGCGCCGGCGATGATGAGCACCGACCACACCGTGGACTCCAGGCCGACCGAGAAGCCGGACAGGATCGTGGTGGCCGGCCCGGTCACGGTGGACTCGGCGATCTCCTGGACCGGCTTGTACTTCGTGTCGGTGAAGTACTGCGTGAGGATCTGGATCACGCTCGCCAGGATCAGGCCGATCACCACCGCGACGGCGGGTCGCCAGTCGTCCACGTAGATCTCGGAGATCACGAACACGGCCGCGGCCGAGATCGCGGCCGAGAGGAAGAAGCCGCGGTTGATCGCCTTCATGCCGTGCTCCGTCTCGCTGCGCGGCGTCACGGCGAGGATCCCGACGATCGACGTGATCACCCCGACCGCGCGGACGAAGAGCGGGAACATCACGCCGACGATCGCACCGCCGGGATGGTCCGTGAACGCCGCCGCACCGAGGATCAGGGAGGCCACCAGCGTGACCTCGTAGGACTCGAAGAGGTCCGCGGCCATCCCGGCACAGTCGCCAACGTTGTCCCCGACGTTGTCGGCGATCACGGCCGCGTTGCGCGGGTCGTCCTCGGGGATCCCCTGCTCGATCTTGCCCACGAGGTCGGCGCCGACGTCGGCCGCCTTCGTGAAGATCCCGCCGCCGACCCGCATGAACATCGCCAGGAGCGCGCCGCCGAACCCGAAGCCGACCAGCACCGAGGTCGCGTCGCCCCGGTAGATCAGCAGGATCACGGTCGCGCCCAGCAGGCCGAGGCCCACCGTGAACATCCCGGCCACGCCCCCGGCGCGGAACGCGATCCTCAGAGCGCGGCGCAGACCCGACTCCCGAGCCGCGTTCGCCGTCCGGACGTTCGCGCGGACCGCCAGCCACATGCCCGCGTAGCCGGTGATCGCGCTGAAGCCGGCGCCGAGGATGAACGCGACCGACCGACCGAACTTGATCGACAGTTCGGAGTGCGCTGCATCCGCCGGCGCAGGCAGGACGAAGAACAACCCGATCGTCAGGAGCGCGATGAAGATCCCGACCGTCCGGAACTGTCGGGACAGGTACGCGCGCGCGCCGACCTGGATCGCGCGGGCGATCTCCTTCATCTTCTCCGTGCCCTCGGGGGCGGCGAGGACCTCTCGAACGAGGTAGTAGGCGAACGCCAGGGCAAGCAGCGAGATGACCAGGATCACCCAGAGGTACGAGACCTCGTCGGAGCCGAAGACGACCTCGAGCGGCCCGCCCTCCTGGGCGAGGATGCCGTGCATGTTGGAAACCCTCCCGGACGCGTGAGACCCGGCCGCAGCCGGGATGCGGGGAAGTATACGGGGGGCCTCGTCGGGATGCCCTCGCGATCGGTTCTACGCGAAGGCGAAGTAGCGGAGCCACAGGTACAGAGCCGATACGGCGATGCTCATCGCGGTGACGGGTGCGCCGTAGCGGAAGAACCGGCCGAAGCTGATGTGGTGTCCGGCACGATCGGCTGTGCCGAGCACGACCACGTTCGCACTGGCTCCGATCGAGGTGGCGTTCCCGCCGAGGTCGGCACCGAGAGCCAGCGCCCACCAGAGAACGGTCGTGTCACCCGGGATCGATTCGGCGAGCGCCAGGACGACCGGCGTCATCGTGGCTACGAACGGCACGTTATCCACGATCGCCGACGCGATCGCCGAGACGACCAGCACGAGCATCGTGGCGAGGAGCAGGTTGCCGCCGGTCACGGCGATCACACGTTCGGCGAGCGCGTCGATCGCGCCCACCTTCACCAAGCCGCCGACCATCACGAAGAGCCCCATGAAGAAGACGAGGGTCTGCCACTCCACCTCCGCCAGGAACCGCTCGAAACTCTCGCGGGCGATCAGCAGCAGGATCCCCGCCCCCAGCAGCGCGATGATCGATGGTTCGTAGCCGATGACGCCGTGGAAGGCGAACGCGGCCGTCACGACGGCCAGCACGGCGAGCGCACGTGCGAGGAGAGGACCTTCCTCGAGCGCCTCGCGTTCATCGAGGGACATGACGTGCTCCACACGCTCGGGATGCGGCACCAGAGCGCTACGGAACATGCGCGAGGCGAGGATGAGGAAGAGGACGATGAGTACCAACACCACGGGCGCGAGGTGCACGAGGAAATCGATGTAGGTGAGCCCCGCTCGACTGCCGATGATGATGTTGGGGGGATCACCGATCAGCGTGGCCGTTCCACCGATGTTCGAGGCGAAGACCTCAGCCAGCAGCAAGGGGACGGGGGCGATCCCGAGTCGCTCCGCCAACAACAGCGTGACCGGCGCGAGCAACAGCAGCGTGGTGACGTTGTCGAGCAGGGCCGACGCGGCCGCGGTGATCAGCACGAGCAGCACCATCACGCGCAATGGATCCCCTCGAGCTCGCTTCGCCGACCAGATCGCCAGGAACTCGAAGAAGCCCGTGTGCCGGAGAACCCCGACGATCACCATCATCCCGAAGAGCAGGAAGATCACGTTCCAGTCCACACCGGTCTCCTCGGAGGCGAACGCATCGTGTACGTCCACCACCTGGAACAGGAACATCAGGCCCGCCCCGGCCAGCACGACCACGACGCGATGCACCCATTCCGTCGCGATCAGCGTGTACGCGGATAGGAAGACCGCGATCGCGATCGCGGACTTCATGCGCGCGGCAAGAGATGCGTCAGGAGGTGATCGATCGAGATACCGCCGATCAGACGTCCATCCTGCATGACCGCCACGAGGCGGACCTGCGCGTGCGTCATCACCGACGCGACCTCGACGAGGGTCGCGTCGGCGTCCACCACCGGCTCCTCAGGGCGGTTCGGCGGAAGGAGATCGCGGACCTTCCGACCCTCGAGTCGACGCCACAGGTCCGCCGCGCTTCCTTCGTCCAGGACACGGGCGAGGGCGTCGGCCTCGCCGACGTACGCGGGGAGCAGTCGCCGCAGCAGATCTTCGTCGGACACCACCCCGACGAACCCCTCGTCGTCGATCACGAGGGCGGCGCTGGTCTCGAGACGCGCGAGAACGGCCGCGGCCTCCGTTGCGGGTGCGTCGGCGCGAAGCGTGGTCTCGGGGCCTACGAGGCCGAGCGCCCTCACCCGATCACCGGGTGGGTCGGGAAGCCGAGGGCAGTCTCCTGACTCGGGTTGGCCGGGGATTCGATCTCATGGGTCGGCACGGATGACCTCACTCGCCGACCAGTCTTCCCGGCACACCGACGTGACGGCCACATCCTAGCGTGCGCCGCGCTCGGCGACGGCGGTCGTTGGAACACCCTCGGACGGCGTGTACCCTCGGCCGCGATCCGATGGACCAACCCCCCGCCTCACCCGAGCGGTCCTCCCCTGCCGATCGCGACGACGATGACGAGCGCCGACGAGCGCTGTGGCTGCGCATCGGCGCCGGCGTGGCAGTGCTCGCGCTGCTCGTCGTGGCCGGGATCTTCCTGCTCGGGGACGGCGGCCCGGGGGTGGGCCCGGGCGAGGATCTCGGGCCGACCGGGTTCAGCTTCGAGCTGAAGCGAGCGAAGGCGTCCCCGGTCACCGAGCAGATGCCCGTCGACCTCCAGGACGTCGCCGACGAGGCCGCCGAAGCCGTCAAGGCCACGATGGACCACTTCTACTTCGGGGCGTACGTGAACCGCGACGCGTGGGGCAGCTACGAGGAGGCGTTCGCGCTCCTCCAGGACCCCGCGGCGTCGAATGCGGACGCCGACACCGACGTGCTGACGATCGGAACGACGGCCTCCGAGGACTACGAGTCCGTGGAGGAGCCGGCCGGCACGCTGAACGTCCTGGTCCTGACGAACGAGGAGGACGTCGCGATCAGCGCGATCGCCCGCGTCGTGTTCCGGATGGACGCGCAGCTCGCCGCCGGCGGGACGACGCGCATCACCAGCACGGGGTCCTACTTCCTCCGCCCCGGCGACGAGGCGTGGGAGATCTTCGCCTACTCGGTGGACCGCAACGAAGAAGGGTCCGCCGTGCCCAGCGCGACGGCGGAGCCCCAATGATCGGGCGGCGGGTCGCCGTGGCGGTGCTCTCGCTCGGGGCCGGCGTCGCCGGGCTGGGGCTCGCGACGATCCAGGCGACGCCGGCCGCGAGCGCCCCGGTGTTCGTGATCGGGCGTGCGCACGCGGAGGTGACGCCGGTCCTCACCGGCGACGAGCCGATCTTCATCCTCGTGCTCGGCAGCGACGCCCGCCCCGGCACCCCGATCGAAAAGGGTCTCTGCGACTCGATCCACATCCTCGGGTTCAACCCCGCCGACCGGCGAGCATCCCTCGTCGGGATCCCGCGCGACAGCCACGTGCCGCTCTCGACCGGCGGAACGAACAAGATCAACTCGGCGATGCCCCCGGGCGGCCCGGCGGCGATGGTGGAGACCGTCGAGAACCTCACGGGCATCACGTTCGACTACTACGCCCTCACCGGCTTCGGCGGCATGACCGAGATCGTGAACGCGATCGGCGGACTCGACATCGACGTGCCGTACTCGTTCCAGGGCTTCGCCGGGACGAGCTTCGCAGCGGGCGAGCAGACCTTCAGCGGTGCGCAGGCGCTCGAGTTCGCGAGGGAGCGGAAGGAGCTCGCCCGCGGCGACTTCGACCGTTCGATGAACCAGGGCCGCGTCCTGTTGGCGGCCCTCGCCCAGTTCCGCGAGCAGTTCGGGGACGACCCCGCGACGCTCTTCCGGTGGCTGGGGATCGGCCTCCGGAACGTCGATACCGACATCCCGCTCTCCGAGTTGCTCAGCCTGGCCTTCACGGCCACGGAGATGCCTCCGAAGCGGGTCACGAACCTCGTCGCGGTGGGCTCGATCGGCACCGCGAACGGCCTCAGCGTCGTGAACCTCCCCGATCCTCACCCGATGTTCCAGGACGTCGCGAACGACGGGTACGTGAAGGCGGGAGACATCCCGCCCGAGGCGCAGCCCGCCGACTGAGCCGCATGGCGACCCGCGCCCGATACGTGGTGATCCGTTCCTTCACGGTCACGGCGATCGCGATCGCGTTCGCCGGGCTCGTCTCCTGCGACGCCGGAGCCCCGAACCAAACCCCATCCTCGAGCGCGAACGCCACCCCCTCGATGTCGGTGAGCCCGGAGGCTTCCGCGTTCCGGTTCGAGGTCGGGGACCGTCAGCTGGTCGAGACGGTCCGAGGTCGCCTCTCCGAGCGAGAGCGCCGTGCGGTTCGGGAGGCCGCGGGTCGGGTGGAGTCGACCGTGACCGATCTGTACGTCGGAGCCTTCCTCGATCCCGACCACTGGTCCTCGGGAACCTACGACGACGTCTTCGACGTCTTCGCCGGCGTGGCGCGGCCGGAAGCCGAGCGGCGGGCCGGCATCCTCACGGCAGGCGGTGACGCCGGGGATCGCTTCGAGCGCATCGACCCGCTCAAGGGCCGACTGTCACTGCGGATCCTGCTCGACCGCGGCGAGAATCCCGTCCTCGTGGCGAGCAAGGTGCGATTCGTCGCTCGCGGCGTCGGCGCCGATCCGCTGACGATGACATCCGAGGGCGCCTTCCTCTTCCGCCGGATCGACGGCGCGTGGCGGATCGTGTCGTTCGACGTCGTGCGCACCGACCGGGAGCCTGAAGCCGCGTGAGGCGTTCGGCGATCGTCATCGGACTCGTGATCCTCGCGTGGTCGATGGGGTCCACGGTTGGCTCGATCTCCGCGACGTCGGCGAGGGCGTCGGCGTCGATCTTGATCGGCAAACCCCGGGTCCACTTCGCGCCGGACCTGCCGGGCCGACGAACGATCACGATCCTCGCGGTGGGCTCGGATGCCCGACCCGGACAGAACCCGCTGCGCCTCCGGGCAGACTCGATCCACCTGATCTTCCTCAGTCCCCGCACCGAGCATGCGGTGGTCGCCGGGATCCCCCGTGACTCCTGGGTATCGATCCCCGGGCACGGCTCCAACAAGATCAACTCGGCCTTGTCCTCCGGTGGACCACCGCTCCTCGTGCAGACGGTCGAGCGCGCCTTCGGAACCCGGATCGACTACTGGGCGGTCACATCGTTCTGGGGGATCGCGGACATGGTGCGGGAGGTCGGAGGGCTGAAGGTCCGTGTCCCCTTCCGGATGAAGGACGTGTTCTCCGGGTCCGATTTCCGCCCCGGCCTGCGCGAGCTGAACGGCGCCGAGGTCCTCGCGTTCGCGCGGGACCGTCACAGCGTGCCGGGCGGGGACTTCGGTCGACAGGAGAACGGCGGCCGCGTCTTCCTCGCGGCGCTCGCCCAGTTCCAGCGCGAGTTCCTCCGAGATCCGAGCAGGCTGCTCGTCTGGGTCGGCGCCGGGATGCGGCACATGGACACGGACCTGCCGGTGGGCGAGGTGATCTCGCTCGCGCTCGAGGTCAGCGACGTCAACCGGACACACGTCCGGAACATCGTGTTCCCCGGCGGGACGGGCAGCGTCGGGGGGAGCTCGGTGGTGTTCCTGTCCATGTCGAGCGCGCGGCGGATCGTGGCCGACGCCCGCGCGGACGGCGCGCTGCGACGCGGGAACGTCCCACGCAGCCCGACGGGCCACCGGTGACCCGGGGCATCGCTGCTACGCTCGGCCGGGAGCGATGACTCCTCCGGCGCATCCCCGTTGATCTCCTCGGACGACCTCGTCGACATCCATCCCGGTCGGCAGCGCATCGCGCTGG